>NZ_KV812049.1:0-6293 GCF_001813335.1 Neisseria sp. HMSC055H02
TTGTTGTCGGGTTTTGTAGAATTTTTTATTGTTTGGGAGTTGACGGTTTTTGAGGGGAGGGGTATAGTTCGGTTCTTCGCTGCTTCGGCGGTGATTGAACGAACAGGTAAGTATATCACAGTTAGTCTGATTTTTCGAGGTTTTAAGAAAAGTTTTGATTGACAACGAGATGAAATGCTTTATAATTCGTTTTCGCTCTTTAACAAAACAGATTACCGATAAGTGTGAGTGCGACAGCCTCACACTGTTTTGAAAGACAGACAAGATGATGTTTTAGACATTGTTCTGTTGGTTTCTTTGAAGCAGACCAGAAGTTAAAAAGTTAGAGATTGAACATAAGAGTTTGATCCTGGCTCAGATTGAACGCTGGCGGCATGCTTTACACATGCAAGTCGGACGGCAGCACAGAGAAGCTTGCTTCTTGGGTGGCGAGTGGCGAACGGGTGAGTAACATATCGGAACGTACCGGGCAGTGGGGGATAACTAATCGAAAGATTAGCTAATACCGCATATCTTCTGAGGAAGAAAGCAGGGGACCATTTGGCCTTGCGCTGTTTGAGCGGCCGATATCTGATTAGCTAGTTGGTGGGGTAAAGGCCTACCAAGGCGACGATCAGTAGCGGGTCTGAGAGGATGATCCGCCACACTGGGACTGAGACACGGCCCAGACTCCTACGGGAGGCAGCAGTGGGGAATTTTGGACAATGGGCGCAAGCCTGATCCAGCCATGCCGCGTGTCTGAAGAAGGCCTTCGGGTTGTAAAGGACTTTTGTCAGGGAAGAAAAGGGCGGGGTTAATACCCCTGTCTGATGACGGTACCTGAAGAATAAGCACCGGCTAACTACGTGCCAGCAGCCGCGGTAATACGTAGGGTGCGAGCGTTAATCGGAATTACTGGGCGTAAAGCGGGCGCAGACGGTGACTTAAGCAGGATGTGAAATCCCCGGGCTCAACCTGGGAACTGCGTTCTGAACTGGGTGACTAGAGTGTGTCAGAGGGAGGTAGAATTCCACGTGTAGCAGTGAAATGCGTAGAGATGTGGAGGAATACCGATGGCGAAGGCAGCCTCCTGGGATAACACTGACGTTCATGCCCGAAAGCGTGGGTAGCAAACAGGATTAGATACCCTGGTAGTCCACGCCCTAAACGATGTCGATTAGCTGTTGGGCAGCATGACTGCTTAGTAGCGAAGCTAACGCGTGAAATCGACCGCCTGGGGAGTACGGTCGCAAGATTAAAACTCAAAGGAATTGACGGGGACCCGCACAAGCGGTGGATGATGTGGATTAATTCGATGCAACGCGAAGAACCTTACCTGGTCTTGACATGTACGGAACCCTCCAGAGACGGAGGAGTGCCTTCGGGAGCCGTAACACAGGTGCTGCATGGCTGTCGTCAGCTCGTGTCGTGAGATGTTGGGTTAAGTCCCGCAACGAGCGCAACCCTTGTCATTAGTTGCCATCATTAAGTTGGGCACTCTAATGAGACTGCCGGTGACAAGCCGGAGGAAGGTGGGGATGACGTCAAGTCCTCATGGCCCTTATGACCAGGGCTTCACACGTCATACAATGGTCGGTACAGAGGGTAGCCAAGCCGCGAGGCGGAGCCAATCTCACAAAACTGATCGTAGTCCGGATTGCACTCTGCAACTCGAGTGCATGAAGTCGGAATCGCTAGTAATCGCAGGTCAGCATACTGCGGTGAATACGTTCCCGGGTCTTGTACACACCGCCCGTCACACCATGGGAGTGGGGGATACCAGAAGTAGGTAGGGTAACCGCAAGGAGCCCGCTTACCACGGTATGCTTCATGACTGGGGTGAAGTCGTAACAAGGTAGCCGTAGGGGAACCTGCGGCTGGATCACCTCCTTTCTAGAGAAAGAAGAGGCTGTCGCATTCACACTTATCGGTAAACTGTAGAAGATGCGGAAAAATGCTTGAGTGAAGACAAGGTTCGCTTAAGAAGAGAATCCGGGTTTGTAGCTCAGCTGGTTAGAGCACACGCTTGATAAGCGTGGGGTCGGAGGTTCAAGTCCTCCCAGACCCACCAAGAACGGGGGCATAGCTCAGTTGGTAGAGCACCTGCTTTGCAAGCAGGGGGTCATCGGTTCGATCCCGTTTGCCTCCACCAATACTTTCCAAATCAAAGCGAGTTAAAAAGGCAGTGTAACTGCTTTCTTTTTTTCTAATAGAGAAGTCTGCTGACGAATCAGTTTGACGGAAAAAGAAAGGCTGCTATAATAATCAGCTCATTTTGATTTGCGAAGTAAATAGCAATATTGAACGCATCGATCTTTAACAAATTGGAAAGCCGAAATCAACAAACAAAGACAATGTGTCTGTTTTTGATGATTGGCCGATTGCAAACGGTCAGTTGTCTCCCGAACAGGAAAAGAAAAACAGGTACAGTATTTGGGTGATGATTGTATCGACTTAATCCCGAAAGACAAAAGGCGGGATTAAGACACAACAAGCAGTAAGCTTTATCAGAGTAGGAAATTCAAGTTTGATGTTCTAGTCAACGGAATGTCAGGCAAAGTCAGAGAAGTTCTTGAAATGATAGAGTCAAGTGAATAAGTGCATCAGGTGGATGCCTTGGCGATGATAGGCGATGAAGGACGTGTAAGCCTGCGAAAAGCGTGGGGCAGCTGGCAATAAAGCTATGATCCCGCGATGTCCGAATGGGGAAACCCACTGCATTCTGTGCAGTATCCTAAGTTGAATACATAGACTTAGAGAAGCGAACCCGGAGAACTGAACCATCTAAGTACCCGGAGGAAAAGAAATCAACCGAGATTCCGCAAGTAGTGGCGAGCGAACGCGGAGGAGCCTGTACGTAATAACTGTCGAGATAGAAGAACAAGCTGGGAAGCTTGACCATAGTGGGTGATAGTCCCGTATTCGAAATCTCAACGGTGGTACTAAGCGTACGAAAAGTAGGGCGGGACACGTGAAATCCTGTCTGAATATGGGGGGACCATCCTCCAAGGCTAAATACTCATCATCGACCGATAGTGAACCAGTACCGTGAGGGAAAGGCGAAAAGAACCCCGGGAGGGGAGTGAAATAGAACCTGAAACCTGATGCATACAAACAGTGGGAGCGCCCTTGTGGTGTGACTGCGTACCTTTTGTATAATGGGTCAACGACTTACATTCAGTAGCGAGCTTAACCGAATAGGGGAGGCGTAGGGAAACCGAGTCTTAATAGGGCGAAGAGTTGCTGGGTGTAGACCCGAAACCGAGTGATCTATCCATGGCCAGGTTGAAGGTGCCGTAACAGGTACTGGAGGACCGAACCCACGCATGTTGCAAAATGCGGGGATGAGCTGTGGATAGGGGTGAAAGGCTAAACAAACTCGGAGATAGCTGGTTCTCCCCGAAAACTATTTAGGTAGTGCCTCGAGCAAGACACTGATGGGGGTAAAGCACTGTTATGGCTAGGGGGTTATTGCAACTTACCAACCCATGGCAAACTAAGAATACCATCAAGTGGTTTCTCGGGAGACAGACAGCGGGTGCTAACGTCCGTTGTCAAGAGGGAAACAACCCAGACCGCCAGCTAAGGTCCCAAATGATAGATTAAGTGGTAAACGAAGTGGGAAGGCCCAGACAGCCAGGATGTTGGCTTAGAAGCAGCCATCATTTAAAGAAAGCGTAATAGCTCACTGGTCGAGTCGTCCTGCGCGGAAGATGTAACGGGGCTCAAATCTATAACCGAAGCTGCGGATGCCAGTTTACTGGCATGGTAGGGGAGCGTTCTGTAGGCCGATGAAGGTGCATTGTAAAGTGTGCTGGAGGTATCAGAAGTGCGAATGTTGACATGAGTAGCGATAAAGCGGGTGAAAAGCCCGCTCGCCGAAAGCCCAAGGTTTCCTACGCAACGTTCATCGGCGTAGGGTGAGTCGGCCCCTAAGGCGAGGCAGAAATGCGTAGTCGATGGGAAACAGGTTAATATTCCTGTACTTGATTCAAATGCGATGTGGGGACGGAGAAGGTTAGGTTAGCAAGCTGTTGGAATAGCTTGTTTAAGCCGGTAGGTGGAAGACTTAGGCAAATCCGGGTCTTCTTAACACCGAGAAGTGACGACGAGTGTCTACGGACATGAAGTAACCGATACCACGCTTCCAGGAAAAGCCACTAAGCTTCAGTTTGAATCGAACCGTACCGCAAACCGACACAGGTGGGCAGGATGAGAATTCTAAGGCGCTTGAGAGAACTCGGGAGAAGGAACTCGGCAAATTGATACCGTAACTTCGGGAGAAGGTATGCCCTCTAAGGTTAAGGACTTGCTCCGTAAGCCTCGGAGGGTCGCAGAGAATAGGTGGCTGCGACTGTTTATTAAAAACACAGCACTCTGCTAACACGAAAGTGGACGTATAGGGTGTGACGCCTGCCCGGTGCTGGAAGGTTAATTGAAGATGTGAGAGCATCGAATCGAAGCCCCAGTAAACGGCGGCCGTAACTATAACGGTCCTAAGGTAGCGAAATTCCTTGTCGGGTAAGTTCCGACCCGCACGAATGGCGTAACGATGGCCACACTGTCTCCTCCCGAGACTCAGCGAAGTTGAAGTGGTTGTGAAGATGCAATCTACCCGCTGCTAGACGGGAAGACCCCGTGAACCTTTACTGTAGCTTTGCATTGGACTTTGAAGTCACTTGTGTAGGATAGGTGGGAGGCTTAGAAGCAGAGACGCCAGTCTCTGTGGAGCCGTCCTTGAAATACCACCCTGGTGTCTTTGAGGTTCTAACCCAGACCCGTAATCCGGGTCGGGGACCGTGCATGGTAGGCAGTTTGACTGGGGCGGTCTCCTCCCAAAGAGTAACGGAGGAGTTCGAAGGTTACCTAGGTCCGGTCGGAAATCGGACTGATAGTGCAATGGCAAAAGGTAGCTTAACTGCGAGACCGACAAGTCGAGCAGGTGCGAAAGCAGGACATAGTGATCCGGTGGTTCTGTATGGAAGGGCCATCGCTCAACGGATAAAAGGTACTCCGGGGATAACAGGCTGATTCCGCCCAAGAGTTCATATCGACGGCGGAGTTTGGCACCTCGATGTCGGCTCATCACATCCTGGGGCTGTAGTCGGTCCCAAGGGTATGGCTGTTCGCCATTTAAAGTGGTACGTGAGCTGGGTTTAAAACGTCGTGAGACAGTTTGGTCCCTATCTGCAGTGGGCGTTGGAAGTTTGACGGGGGCTGCTCCTAGTACGAGAGGACCGGAGTGGACGAACCTCTGGTGTACCGGTTGTAACGCCAGTTGCATAGCCGGGTAGCTAAGTTCGGAAGAGATAAGCGCTGAAAGCATCTAAGCGCGAAACTCGCCTGAAGATGAGACTTCCCTTGCGGTTTGACCGCACTAAAGAGTCGTTCGAGACCAGGACGTTGATAGGTGGGGTGTGGAAGCGCGGTAACGCGTGAAGCTGACCCATACTAATTGCTCGTGAGGCTTGACTCTATCATTTGAAGAACTTCAAATAAAAAGCTTACTGACTGATTCAGTCATCACCGGATATATTGATTGAGGCTTTGCCGATTTGTACAGTTTAAGTTTGGCGGCCATAGCGAGTTGGTCCCACGCCTTCCCATCCCGAACAGGACCGTGAAACGACTCAGCGCCGATGATAGTGTGGTTCTTCCATGCGAAAGTAGGTCACTGCCAAACACCTATCCTAAGCCCCCGACAGATGTCGGGGGCTTTTACTTTGTATCGTTGACGGGTTTGGCGAACCGGACATCCCTGCCTTGTATGGCGGCGGTGGGCAAAATGGGGTGATACGCCGAATGCTCCGGTTGCAGAAGGATGGACGCTTGATGATGCGGGCGGGTACGCTCCGAAATTGAGGCGGGCTAGCAGATGTTGCGGAATCAATACATTTGGAGATAGTAAGGTTGGAAATATTTAAAATTGTTTGAGTTGAAATAATGGAAAGGATATGATAATAAGATATACAGTGGTAACGCATTCCGGGCGTTGCCGTCCATATTAACGAAACGATAGGAAAACGTCCTTATGAAAAAATTCCTCTTTGCCGCACTCTCCGTTTTGACCGCCTCGCTGTCGCTGGCAGCCGTCAACATCAACACCGCTTCCCCGTCCGAATTGGAAGCCCTGCCCGGCATCGGTCCGGCCAAAGCGAAAGCCATTGCGGACTACCGCCAGCAGCACGGTGGCTTCAAATCGGTGGAGGAGCTCAAAAACGTCAAAGGCATCGGCGAGGGCATCTTCTCCAAACTGAAGGCCGAAGCAACCGTCGCGCCCGCACCCGCAAACCCAAAAGCTAAAAACGCCGTCC
>NZ_KV812050.1:0-11393 GCF_001813335.1 Neisseria sp. HMSC055H02
GCCGCTGTTGCCTATCAGAATATTGTTAGAGTTGTTGCCAAATCCGAAGGTGTTGCCGTTGCCTTCCAGTGTCAGGTTTTCGACGTGGGTCGGTAAGGTAAAGGTTGTATCGGCGTAAACCGTGTCGTTGCCTTCATTTGCATATTCAACAATGGTGTCGTCCGCGTTCTTACTGTAATAAATATCGTCGCCCAAGCCGCCGTAGAATGTGGTATGTCCGAGACTGCCATGTAAAACGTCATCATGGGGCGTTCCTTTAAGGACGTCTGATTTATTGTTTGCTGCGCTGCGGGATAAAGAGTGCAATGTATTGGCCATGATGGCTCTCCTTGAGATCAAGTTGCCAGGAATATAAATAATTCTATCTATATGACATTAAAGAATTTTTTTCTTGTACATCTCAACGAGGATTTGATCGGCGAATGAAATGATGAGAAAGATATAATAATTTATATTATTGTTTTGTTTATTAATTTAAAATAAAAATGATATTTGATGACACTTCAATAAAATGCCAATTGCATTTTACATCTTCAGTCAATCATGCTACTGCCGAAGCAAAATTGCAAAAAACGCTTGCTTCAGACTGGAGTCCAAAGTATAAACTGGTGTCATTTAGTAACTTTATTAATGAATTAAAAGGCAAAAATAATGGAAATTAAACAAACCAATTCAACCATCAAATCGCGTGCGGCGGTAGCATTCGCGCCAAATCAACCCTTACAAATTGTGGAAATCGATGTAGAAATGCCGCGTAAAGGCGAGGTGTTAATCCGCAATACCCACACTGGCGTGTGCCATACTGATGCATTTACATTATCAGGGAACGATCCTGAAGGCGTATTCCCTGTGGTGCTTGGACACGAAGGTGCAGGTGTAGTCGTTGCTGTGGGCGAAGGTGTGTTAAGCGTAAAACCAGGTGATCACGTCATTCCTCTTTACACCGCTGAATGTGGAGAATGTGAGTTTTGTCGTTCAGGTAAAACCAACTTATGCGTCTCAGTGCGTGATACGCAAGGTAAAGGCTTAATGCCGGACGGCACGACGCGTTTTTCTTATCAAGGTCAGCCGATCTATCACTATATGGGCTGTTCGACTTTCAGTGAATATTCTGTTGTTGCGGAAGTTTCACTGGCGAAAATCAACCCGGAAGCCAACCACGAACAAGTATGTTTGCTCGGCTGCGGTGTTACCACAGGTATTGGTGCGGTACATAACACGGCAAAAGTGCAAGAAGGCGACTCTGTGGCCGTGTTTGGCTTGGGGGCGATTGGTTTGGCTGTGGTGCAAGGTGCGCGTCAAGCCAAAGCGGGGCGCATTATCGCCATTGATACCAATTCCGCAAAATTCGAGTTGGCAAAACAGTTTGGTGCGACTGACTGCTTAAACCCGAACGATTACGATAAACCAATCAAAGATGTGTTGTTAGACATCAATAAATGGGGCATTGACCATACCTTTGAATGTATCGGCAATGTAAACGTAATGCGTCAAGCATTAGAAAGTGCACACCGTGGTTGGGGACAATCCATTATCATCGGCGTAGCAGGTGCAGGACAAGAAATTTCAACGCGTCCGTTCCAGTTGGTAACCGGTCGTGTTTGGAAAGGCACGGCATTTGGTGGTGTGAAAGGCCGCTCTGAACTTCCGAAAATGGTGGAAGATTCAATGAAAGGTGATATCCAGTTAGAACCGTTTGTGACTCACACAATGACACTTGATCAAATCAATGAAGCCTTTGAGTTAATGCACGAAGGTAAATCGATCCGCTCTGTTATTCATTACTAAGGCCCGTGATGAAACTGATTGAACAACATCAAATTTTTGGCGGTTTGCAACAAGTTTGGGCACATCATGCCCAAACGCTTCAATGCGAAATGAAATTTGCCGTCTATTTGCCGGATAATCAGGAGAATCGACCACTTGGTGTGATTTATTGGCTTTCCGGCTTAACCTGTACTGAACAAAATTTCATTACCAAATCAGGCTTTCAGCGCTATGCGGCAGAACATCAAGTGATTGTGGTTGCCCCCGATACCAGCCCTCGCGGAGAGCAAGTGCCGAACGATGCGGCTTATGATTTAGGGCAAGGTGCAGGCTTCTATCTGAATGCGACCGAGCAGCCTTGGGCGACGAATTATCAAATGTATGATTATATTTTGAACGAGTTGCCCAGTCTGATTGAGGAAAATTTTCCTACCAACGGCAAACGTTCCATTATGGGGCATTCAATGGGCGGACACGGCGCATTGGTATTGGCACTGCGAAACCGGGAACGTTATCAAAGTGTCTCTGCCTTTTCGCCCATTTTGTCGCCAAGCCTTGTGCCTTGGGGAGAAAAAGCCTTTTCTGCCTATTTAGGAAAAGATCGTGAAAAATGGCAACAATATGATGCCGGCACGCTCATTCAACAAGGCTATAAAGTGCAAGGTATGCGCATTGATCAGGGCTTGGAAGATGAGTTTTTACCAACACAATTGCGTACCGAAGATTTTATCGAAACCTGTCGTGCGGCAAATCAGCCGATCAACGTGCGCTTCCATAAAGGCTATGATCATAGCTATTACTTCATCGCCAGTTTTATTGGTGAGCATATTGCATATCATGCGGCATTTTTGAAGTAATCCAAAGAAGTGATTCGTGAATCGAATAAACGTTGAAGTGAACGTTAATTTTTCATGTTAATGAATTAAAAAGGCATCGGATTGATGCCTTTTGTTTTTATAAATGATGAAAAAGTGCTATTAAAATCAGCTATCTCCTAGAATCAGCATGAGGAGACCTTTGCAAAATCTCCTCGCTCATTCTACTTAAATATCCCCCCATTCCAATACAAACCATTGTTGAGAGGTAAAAAACGAAAAGGTCGTCTGAAAACCTGTTTTCAGACGACCTTTTGTTGTTATCGAGAACTTTGCAAATAGCCCTTTTCACCCCCAACAGTCGAAACCCAAACACAGGTTTTCTGCTGTTTCGTTGCGGATTACAAAAAACAGTCAGGCATACCGCCCTGCCCAGTTTCGTCCTACATATTTTTCCTTGCGTCAAGCCCACGCTACGCTGCCAATGCAACAGATTTGTTTGATTGATTGCTGACGGTTGATGGCAACTGATTCGTCAAAAACCAAAGAAGCCGTCGATATGCCTTATCCGCAAAAAAAGCAGCCCGTTTCAGGCTGCTTTTGCGTCATGGGATGTAACGCGTCAAATTTATACCACTTCGGCTTTGGTGATGACGACAGGTTCGGTCGGTACATCGTCGTGGTAGCCGTGGCGTTTGGTGGCGACGCCTTCGATGGCATCGACCACGTCAAAACCGTCGACGACTTTGCCGAATACGGCGTAGCCCCAGTCTTGGACGACGGTTTTGCCGTACAGCTCTTTGGAACGGAAGTTCAGGAAGGCGTTGTCGGCGGTGTTGATGAAGAATTGCGCGCTGGCGGAATGCGGGTCGGAGGTGCGCGCCATGGCGATGGTGTATTTCTCGTTGGGCAGGCCGTTGGACGCTTCGTTTTGAATCGGCTCGCGTGTTTCTTTTTCGTTCATGTTCTCGTCCATGCCGCCGCCTTGAATCATGAAGCCTTTGATGACGCGGTGGAAGATTACGCCGTCGTAGAAGCCGTCTTTGACGTATTGCTCGAAGTTTTTGGCGGTAACGGGGGCTTTGTCGAAGTCGAGTTCGATTTTGATGTCGCCTTTGTTGGTGTGCAGGATAATCATGGGTTTCCTTTCGTTAAGAATCTTTTTACAAATGGAGCTGGGCGGAAAAACTTCAAGGTCGTCTGAAAAATATTCTTTCAGACGACCTTGGCTAGGGTTTTATGGGTTTACATCAGAATGAAATAAGCCCACAGCGCAACCAATACGATACAAAGGACGTTCAGCAGCAAGCCGACGTTCATCATTTCGCGTTGCTTAATCAAGCCTGTACCGAACACAATCGCGTTGGGCGGCGTGGCAACCGGCAGCATGAACGCGCAGGATGCGCCGATGCCGATGACAAATACCAAGACTTGTTCGGGCAGCCCCATTTGCGTGGCGATGCTGGCGAAAATGGGCACGAGCAGCGCGGCGGAGGCGGTGTTACTGGTGAACTCGGTCAGGAAGATGATGAAGGTGGCGACTACGAAAATCACCAGCAGCGGATGCGCGGCGGTGAAAGTGGTGGCCACCTGCTGACCCAAGGCTTCGGATGCGCCGGAGGATTGCAGCAGCGCGCTCAAGCTGATGCCGCCGCCGAAGAGCATCAACACACCCCAGTCGGTATTGCGGGCGACTTCTTTCCATTGCGCCACGCCGAATACGACGACGGCGACAGCGGCAATCAGGGCAATGACGGTATCGGGGTTGGAAATGCCGAACGCTTCTTTGATTTTGGAGCTGAATACCCAAGCCACGGCAGCAGCGATGAAAATCAACAGCGCGATTACACGGTGCAGCGTCCAAGGGATAGACTCGGCTTTGACTTCGACGCGCTCGTTCAGATTGGGCTTGAGGATGACGTACATGGAGAACAGCATCAACGGCAGAATCAACAGCATCATCGGCAGGCCGAGCTTCATCCAGCCGACGAAGTCCAGATTCAGGGCTTTGGCGGCAATCATGTTCGGCGGTGAACCGACCACGGTACCCAAACCGCCGATACTGGCGCAGTAGGCGATGCCGAGCAGGACGAAGACGTAGGTTTTACGTTCTTTTTCTTGGTCGAGGTGGCTCATCATACCCATTGCCAACGGCAGCATCATGGCGGCGGTCGCGGTATTGCTGATCCACATGGACAGGAAGGCGGTAACGGCAAACAGCATCAATACGGCGACTTTCATATTACCGCGCGACAGGCGCAAGAGGTTGACGGCGATTTTGCGGTCGAGACGCTGCATGTGCAGGGCGGTAGCAAGCGCGAAGCCGCCGAAGAAGATGTAAATCGTCGGATCGGCAAAGCCCGCCATCGCTTTTTTGATGTCCATATCGGGGAAGCCGAGTACGACGGCGAGAATCGGCACCATCAATGCGGTTACGGTGATGTGGACGGCTTCGGTGAACCAAAGCGCGGCAACGAAAATCAACAGCGCGATGCCTTTGTTGGCATCGGTGCTGTAAGGCAGGATGCTGTAAATGCCGAAACAGACGACGGCGGAAATGATGGTGGTCAGCAGGCCTTTAAAGTCGGTAATCGGCTTTTGCGCACTGAGCAGCTCGACATTCTCAGGATGCTGGGTTTTGTCCTTTGCATGTAAGTCCATGGAGTATTCCTCTGAAACATAACGTGAAATCGCTAAAACCGCTGAAGCATAGGCTCATCGCCCGACATTGCTTTTTTATTGATTTCACTGAATCGGTTTTTCTTGTTTCCCGCAGCGGGTTGTTCGCAGGCTTTGGATTTCAAGCAAACAAAGCCGTGCGGCATGGCAATGAGTATATTTGTAATCGGGTGTAGTGTAAATATAATGTTAACAATCGGGCGCGGTTTTTGCATAAACAGGTTGATGGGAAATGGAAATATCTTTTTGGCTTTCAGACGACCTCTTTGCTACGAAGCCGACAAGGCGGCTGTCTGAAAACCTAAGTCATAGCGTTATCGTGCTATGATGCCGCATCTTCAACCGCCGCCTGACCGAAAGCGGCATCAACGGCGTTGTTTGGACACCGTTCCCCGATCCGCTGCTCGACAGCCACCGTACCAATACAGCAGAAAAACCATGAAAACCCTGACCATCCGCCATCTCACGCTCGGCAGCGGACAGCCGAAAATCGCCGTTCCCTTGGTTGCCCGAGACGAAGCAGCCTTATCCGCCGCCCTGAAAAACCTCGAACACGCCTGTTTCGATATTATCGAGTTCAGAGCCGACTATTTCGACCAAGCGGGCAATCCCGAATACCTGATCGCCCAAGCCGAAGCCGTACGCCGCGCCTTTCCCGAAACCCCGCTGCTGTTCACCTTCAGACGCGCGGAGGAAGGCGGCGAATACCCTTGCAGCAAAGCGTATTATTTCGAGTTGCTCGATAAAGCCGCCGCTTCAGGCATCATCGACATCATCGACATCGAACTTTCCGCCGGCGAGAGCGAAGTCCGCCAAGTGGTTGCCGCCGCCAAAGCACACGACACCGCCGTCCTGATGAGCAACCACGATTTTCATCAAACGCCCGCCAAATCGGACATCACAGGTCGTCTGAAAAAAATGGAAGAGGCAGGCGCGGACATCTGCAAAATCGCCGTGATGCCCCAAAGCCCTGCCGATGTCCTGACGCTTTTGGACGCCACTTGGGAAGCCCGTCAAACCGCAAACCGCCCGATTGTTACCATCTCCATGGGCAAGCTCGGACTCGTCAGCCGCATCGCAGGCTCGACCTTCGGCTCAGCCATCACATTCGGTACGGCAGGAACCGCCTCCGCCCCCGGTCAGCTCGATTCCGCCAACCTGAAAAACATCTTGGATGTTTTGGAAAACGGTAACACCGCCGAATAACAATACATACAAATACAAAAAAACAAAAGGTCGTCTGAAACAGCGTTCAGACGACCTAGTTTTCTTTGTTTCAACAATTTGAAAGGCAAATCTCCTAAGCAACAGATTGGTTTCAGACGACCTTTACAGCGAATTGGCTTATATAGTGGATTAAATTTAAATCAGGACAAGGCGACGAAGCCGCAGACAGTACAGATAGTACGGTAAGGCGAGGCAACGCCGTACTGGTTTAAAGTTTAATCCACTATAACAATCTAAATAAATCGTACCCTACACTACTCCGCCCTACGCAACATCAAGCCAAACAAAACATCGTCTGAAAACAGGCATAGCGTATTTCGCAAAACCGTTTTCAGACGACGTTTTCTCCGAATCCATCTTTTTATCTTCTCTCCTGCCTGCGTATCAGCCAAACGGCGAGCAGGGCGAAGGCTATGGTGGGTAGTGCGCCGGCGAGGAAGGGTGGGACGCCGTAGAGTTGGCTGGTAAAGCCGAAGAGCCGTCCGGCAAAGTGGAACAGTAAGCCGAGGCAGATGCCGCCGAAGAGCTTCAAACCCATATTGCCGTGGCGGGTGGTTTGCGGGGTGAAGGCAAAGGCGACGAGTGCCATGACCCAGGCGGCGACGGGGTAAACCAATTTGCGCCACCAGGCGATGGCGTAGATCTGGGTGTTTTGGTTGTTGTTTTCGAGGTGGCTGATGTAGGTGGTCAGTTCGCCGACCGACATTTGGTCGGGTTTGACAAGCAATACGTCCATCAGGTTGCGTTTGACGGCGATCGGCCAGTTTTCTTCGGTGGCGGTCGAGACTTCGACTTTGTCTTCGCTAAGCGTGCTGCGGCGGATGTTTTTCAACTGCCAACTGCCGTCGTTGTTTAAAACGGCGGATTCGGCTTCCGTTGCCTGCGTCAGTTCGTTTTTGTCGTTGCGCACCCAAATTTTAATGCCCAGCAGGGTATGGTCGGGCAGCATTTCTCGCACGTTGATGATGCTGTTTTTTTCTTTGAGCCAAAGCCCGGTATTGCCGGTGCTGATTTTGCCGTTGATGGCGGCGGATTTGATGTTTTCGGCTTTTTGGCTGAGGGTGGGGGCAATCCATTCGCCGAGCGCGGCGGTGGCGATGGCGAAAATCAGTCCGAACTGCGACAGGATCAGCAGCAGTTTTTTGGTGCTCATGCCGCTTGCTTTGATGACGGTCAGTTCGCTGCCGGCGGCAAGTTGGCTGAGGGAGACGAGTCCGCCGATGAGGACGGCGAGGGGCATGAGTTCGTAGGCGCGCGCGGGCATCTGCATGAGGACGTATTGCGCCATGGTTGCGCCGTTATAGCTGCCTTTGCCCAAGTCGCCGACTTCGTTGATGATCTCGAAAAAGCTGTACAGGGCGAGGAAGGCCAGGAGGGCGTAAACCGCCATAACCGCCATTTGGCGGATGATGTAACGTGAAATCAGGTTCATTTTCCGCCTTTCAATGTCAGACTTTTGCCAACCGCCCGCCAGAAGGGCTGGCTGGGCATGCTGCGGACGCGCAGGAGTACGACGGCGATGGCGAACATGATGATGTGCATGGGCAGCAGTCCGAGCCAGAAATGGATTTTGCCGTCTTCCACGGCATTGCGCAGGAAGGTCAGTCCGTTTTGGTAAATCAGGAAAAGCCCGATGGCGACGAGGATGTTGTAGGTGTGGCCGCTGCGCGGGTTGAAATAGGAAAGCGGCACGGCAAGCAGGCAGAGCAGGAGGACGCTGACGGTCAGTGAGATGCGCCACATCAATTCCGCCTGATGTTGCGGGTTGCTGCTGCCGATGAGCTGCGATGTCGGGATGGTGCGGCGGTGGGAAACGGGGTCGATGAGTTTGGGCGTGGTGCTGATAATCAGGCTGAGGTTTTGAAAGGAAACGCGGTTGTAGTCGGCTTTGCCGGGCGTGCCGCTGTAACGGTAGCCGTTGCGCAGGTCGAGCGTGCGCTTGTTGTCGTTCAGCGAGAAATTGCCTTCTTTGGCGAAGATAATGTTGTCGTTGCCGTTTTTATCCTGTTCGCGCAGGAACAGATTTTTCATGATGCCCGATTCGGTGTCGAAGGTTTCGACGAAGTAAACCCTGCCGTTGCGCTTGCCCAGGCTGTTGAACTCGCCTGCTTCCACCATGGACAATTCTTGTTTCTGCTTGAGGAGTTCGGCGTATTCGCGGCTGCGCAGTTCTGCCCACGGCATGACCCAAAGCTGCATGACGGCAATCAGGATGGCAAACGGTACGGCAAACTGCATGACGGGGCGTATCCACTGTTTCAACGCCAGCCCGCAGGAGAGCCAAACCGACATTTCGCTGTCGCGCCAGTAGCGGGTCAACACGGTCAGCGTGCTGATGAACGCAGTCAAAACCAGCAAAAGCGGCGTCATGCCGATAACCCAGAAACCGACCAATGCCAACACGGCATCGATGGCGACGCGCCCGTCGGCGGCACGGCCGAGCAGGTTGATTGCCTGAGTGGAGACCAACACCGCCAAGAGGACGACGAAAATGCCGACGGCGGTAAAAGAGAGTTCTTTGATGAAGTTTCTTTGATAAATCATAGAATCGCGGCTAGGAGCGGTAGCGGTTCGGCGCAGGCGGATTGTCTGCGCAAGGTTTCAGACGACCTCTCAAATGGAGTACAATCTTTCCAACCGTTTTCAGACGACCCCTTAATGCAAAGGGTCGTCTGAAACTACCCGAAACCATCTCAATCAGGAGAATAAACGTGGAATTTAGCACAAAAGCCGGAACCTTGCAGCCGCAACAGGCAGGCGCGCAGTTATTTGTCTGCACCGAAACCGCGCAATTAAACCACCCGACCGCCCTTGCCCTTTTGTCTTCGCTTGAAGAAGGTCAAACTTTTGCCGACACCAAAATCCCGACGGACAACGGTTTGCAGGCAGTCGCCGTCGTCCGCCTCGAAAAAACCGACCGCGCCGCGCTGAACAAAGCTGCCGCCGAAGCCGCCAAATGGGCGCAAAATCAGGAAACGGTTAATGCGGACATCCATGCCTTCGATGAAGCGCAAGCCGCCGCCGTTGCCGAAGCCTTCGCCATCGCGTTCGGCAACGCCGCCTACCGTTTCGACCGCTACAAAAAAGAAGCCAAGCCCGCCAAATTCGCACAAGCCGTGTTCTACACCGCACACGAAGCCGCCGTCAAAGAAGCCCTGCGCGTCGCTGAGGCGCAGGTTTACGGACAAAGCCTCTGCCGCGACTTGGGCAATGCCGCGCCCAACGAATGCACACCCGAATTCTTAGCGCGCACCGCCAAAGCCGAAGCCGAAAAACTGGGCGCACACGCCAAAATCATCGAAAAAGACTACATCAAAGAAAACATGGGTTCGTTCTGGTCGGTCGCCAAAGGCAGCGTGGAAGACCCCTATCTGATTGAATTGAGCTACTTCGGTGCGGCCGACAAAGAAGCCGCTCCCGTCGTCTTGGTCGGCAAAGGCATTACCTTCGACACCGGCGGCATCTCCCTCAAACCCGGTTTGAACATGGACGAAATGAAGTTTGACATGTGCGGCGCGGCAACCGTCATCAGCACCTTCTGCGCCGCCGTCAAACTGCAACTACCGATCAACCTCATCGCCGTCGTCGCCACCTGCGAAAACATGCCTTCCGGCGCGGCCAACAAACCGGGCGACGTCGTGAAAAGCATGAAAGGCTTGACCATCGAAGTGTTGAACACCGATGCCGAGGGTCGTCTGATTTTGTGCGACGCATTGACTTACGCCGAGCAGTTCAAACCTAAAGCCGTTATCGACGTTGCCACTCTGACCGGCGCGTGCATCATCGCCTTAGGTCATGACGTCAGCGGCGTGATGGGCAACAATCAGGATTTGGTCGACAGCCTGCTGGTCGCTTCCCGCAACGTGGACGACAAAGCATGGCAACTGCCGCTCTTTGAAACCTACAAAGACCAGCTCAAATCCAACTTTGCCGACATTCCCAACATCGGCACGCCGGGTGCAGGCACGATTACCGCCGCTACCTTCCTGTCTTACTTCACCGAAGATTACCCGTGGGCACACCTTGACATCGCAGGTACGGCATGGAAATCCGGCGGTGAAAAAGGCGCGACCGGCCGCCCTGTTCCATTATTGTTGAACTATCTTCGCAATGTGAAATAAATCTTGGGGGAAGCCTGCGGGGTTAATCGTTTCAACCCCGCAGGCCGTCTGAAAACGGAATCCGCATTATCTGACCCAACCTGACAAACGGAGAACCGCCATGAAACCACTATTTGCCGCATTATCTGTCGCCCTTCTACTCGGCACATCTCTAAACACTCAAGCCGCCGAACAAACCACCCCCACCGACCGCAGCATCGAAGTGTACAAAAAAACCGACTTAGCAGAATGGAACCGCGAAAACGCAGCCGGAGGCCAAGGCCCGTTGCTCGGCAACTTTGCCTTCACGCGCCATCAAACCACCGACCAAGACGCATTCAAAGAAATCGGCTGGCTCACATTGCCGCCGGGCGCTTCCATCGGCCAACACAAACATACCGGCAATGAAGACGTTTACATCATCGTATCCGGCAAAGGTCTGTTTACCGACAGCACGGGCAAACAGACCCAAGTCGGCGCAGGGGACATTACCATCGCCCGCCCCGGCCAGTCCCATGCACTCAAAAATATCGGCAAAAAGCCGTTGGTATTCTTGGATTTGATTGCAGAGACCGCTGGCGCTAAAGCCGCCGAAAACAAGTAATACTTTCAATGAAAACAAATAATCTGCCGTGATTTTCTGTCTTACTAGAACCAGGCAGCAGAAAGATTGTTCCGTTTTCATTTAAACCTGCATAACCTGCATACAAGACAAAGGCCGTCTGAAAACCACGCTTCGTTTTCAGACGGCCTTTTTTCTCAAAAATCTTATCATATGAGACCTTTGCAAAATTCCCCAAAATCC
>NZ_KV812051.1:0-5695 GCF_001813335.1 Neisseria sp. HMSC055H02
GGATTTTGGGGAATTTTGCAAAGGTCTCATTTGGTCATAAAAAACTGCACCTTGTGAGTTGGGGGGATGTCCAACTTTTGGGGTGCGGTTCAAAGTTTTCAGACGGCCTGTTAGACTATGCAAAGGATGGTTGAATAAATTATACATTATACCCGTGCAGAAAACGTGCTGCTTCATTGTTCCATTTGACCAGGTGATCGCCTTTGGCCGTCAGGTTTTCGGCACCACGCTCGCCCAAGATAATCTCTGAAGACTGGCGTTTGCCTGTTTTCAGCGCGATTTTGGTCGGCAGGTTGTCGCGCAGGCGGCCGCTGAGTGTTTTCGCATCGGGGCGTTGCGTTGCTAACAGCAGATACATTCCTGCGGAACGCGCTTTTTGTGCCAGCCGCACCAAATGCCCTTCTGCCTCGCTGCTGACATCGATAAGGTCGGCCAGTTCGTCAATCACGATAACAATATATTTCGGGCGGGCGGGCTGCGGGACTTCTGCAATATCCTTCGCACCGTATTCGTCCATCAGACGGTATCGTTTATCCATCTCATCAGCAAAAGACGACAATATTTCAGCAGCTTCTTCCGCATCGCTGACTATGTGCCCCTGCCATAAATTCGGACGGTCTTTGAAGGCGGCAAAATCCGCAGAAACTTTGCAATAACACACAGCGATTTCCGTTTCATCCTGCGGGGCGAGTTCGAACAGGGAAGCCAGCATCGAGCGCACCAGTACCGATTTCCCCGCCCCCGTTTCCCCACCCACCATCACATGCGGCGCGGTGGCGAAATCTTGAAACACGGGTTCGCCGCGTTCGTCCAAGCCGATACACACTGGCAGTTTGAATCGCCGTGCCGATGCACGGTATTGCTGCAAGGCAGTCTGAAACTCATCTTGTCCATATTGCCGCCAGGTATCTTGTGAACGCAGGATGTTGATGTGCCAAGTGTTGGCTTCGCCGCGTATGCGTCCGCAGCGCATTTCGTCATCCCCGATGCCCAATTCGGAGCAGATTTGGCTGTGGTATTTTTCCAAATCCACATAGCGGTCGAACTGTACGCGCAGGCAGTCGTAGCGCACGCCGCCGTATTCGGGCTGTATCGTACCGCCTTTCCCGACTGTTTTGTCCAGTGCGGTTTTGAGTTTGGTGCAGGCTGCATTGAGTGTCCCGACATTTTCTGCATGAAGGCCGTCTGAAAAAGAATTTTTCCCCATGCTGTGCCGTCCGCTGCTGTTTTTAACGGCCAATTCGGCCAATTCGTTCAAAAAGGCCTGCCGTTGTGCCAAATCGTCATCGGGTTTGAATTGTCTGCAACGTTCCCAAAACGCATGCAAACCAAGCGCGCCGGTATGCCACAGGTCGGCAATTAGTTTGTACAAATCATCTTTTCCCGCCGGTTTCCCTTGCCTGATGTGGAACAGGGTTTCGCTCAACAGGGCAAGCCAAAGCCGCGAATGGTCTTGAAAGCAGGTTTGGAAAGAAGGGATGTCGATGCCTTTGGTATCGGGGGCGGCAGTCAAATTTTCCGGCTGGCGAGCCCAGCCTTTGGCAAAGCAATAGCCGATACAGAGTACCGCCCACTCGTAGTTGTTGTCCAGATGCGGCAACGCACCTGCGTGGGTGAGTTTTTCGCGTATGGCTTTGGCTTCGCTGCTGGAAATAATGTGTTTGTCGCTAATCAGGGTATGGAAATAGTCGGAATCCCACTGGCGGTTGTCTGGCAGCAGATACATGTATTGTTCCTTTAATTATTCGAAATAAACATCGGTAGTTACACGTGAACATGCGCCCGCGCTGTCCAGCGATTCGGCTTCCACCAGATAGGTGCGGCCGATATGCGGGTCGAGACGGCGGTACACTTCGGGGGTGATTTCGGTGTCCTGCGACAACAAAATTACCTGCTGTTCCAGCCTACTCCAATGCTTGAACAAACCTTCTCGGTGGCCCTCATCCAAACGTGCCAAAGGGGTATCGATGACAAAGGGGGCAGGATAGTGGGTAACTTCCGCCAATGCCGACACCAGCGACATAATCAGAATTTGCATTTGTCCGGCCGACAAATCGACCTGCGCTTCCCTGCCGTCGCGGCCGTAAAGCCCCATCCTTCCGTCGGCTTCGATGCTGATTTTGTGGATGCGGTCATCGTGTGCAATGGTGCGGTTGATGCGGGTGGCGGTTTCACCGATTTCACCCGCCTTTTGCCGCATTAGAGCATCGGTCAATGCGGCAATAACTTTTTCTACCTGTCCCGCACGGCGCGACTTCACCATCAGCGGGTTGCTGTCGCTGATTTTGTCTTGCAGTTTGCTGACTTCATCCTTTTTGCGCCGGCATTCTTTTTCTTTTTCCAACACGTTGCTTTTCAGGCTGCCCGAACGTTCTTTCAGTATATCGGCCTGCTTGTTCGCCTGTTTGAGCTGTTCCACCAGTTCGTCTTTGTTGCTGCCTTTGAGCAGCTCCAATTCTTCCAAGACTTGTTTTTGTTCGCTCCGCCGCTGTTCGATATCGGCCAGCAGGCTGCCTATCCTTCCTTGTGGCATACCCTGTATGCGGCTGATTTCGTTTTGGATTTCAGCATGGGCGTTTTTCGAGAGATAGTTGTGCTCGATAGTTTCGGCGCAATTTTCAGGCAACGGGTAAAATAATTCGTTCCAGCATTCGGCTACAGCTTCCTTCATCAGCGGGTCTTCCAAAATGGCGCAAGCCGAACGCCCCAATACTTCTTTGACTTTGCCGCTGCCGACAAACGCGCTCCAAAAATCGTTTACCCGTCCCGCAATCTGCTCCCTGCCGGCTTCATGGTGCAGGCGGTTGGCTTCTCGTTCGAGTTTGATTTTTAGCGCGTTCAGGCCGTCTGAAGGCAGGAAGGCCAGCGGCATGGCTTTAACCGCCGCCTTGACCTTCGCATTGAAATCGTCCATTTCCTTCTCCAGCCGTTCCCGCTGCATCAGCAAATCCTGCGAAGTGCGGATGTCGCTGCCGCCGCCGATCTGCTGTTGCAGCCTGCTTCTTTCCGCATCCCAATGCGCCCATTCCTGTTGTACTTTTTCCCATTCTTCACGGAATACATCATATTGCACTTGGGCAGAAGTCAATGCGCTTTCGGCTTTGTCCAAATCTTCCTGCATCTTTTTGCCCGCGTTTTCGGAAATGCAGCGTTTGCGGTAATCGCCAAGGCTGTCTGCAAGCCGCGTCAGCAGGGTTACGCCCAACAGGCCTTTCAGGGCGGTATTGAGCCACATACCCGTGCCGCTGCGTTCTGCAGCCTGCACGATTTTTTCGCCGTCGAAAAAGAAAAACGGCGCATAATCGAACGGCAGGGCGTAAGTGTTGAGATATTTGTCCAATTCGGCTAAATCGACAGGCAGGTAGCGGTCGTCAACCAGCACGTCTGCCCGCGTTTCGGTGCTTTCGCGTTCAAATTGCCTTTTCTCATTGAAATGCCATTTCCGGCGGATTTTCAGGCCGCAAATCTTACCTTGCCGCCGTTGGCGGATTTCAATTTCCAGATCGATGCGGTATCGGCCGTATTGCGGCGCTGCTTTGTGATGCAGGGCAGCCTGCAGGAAATTCGGGTAATTGACATCTTTGCTGTTCAAGCCGGCCCGCTGCAAATGGCTGACCGCATCCGCGTCATACAGGCACAGGTAAACCGCTTCCAACAAAGTGGTTTTGCCGTGCCCGTTCATCGCGCCGATTAAAACAATGTTCTGCCCGTTTTTCGGTTCGGGAAAGGAGAAGGTCGCTTCTTGGTAGGATTTGAAATTAAGCAGCCTGATTGAATGTATCCACATATTCAGCCCCAATATTTCCTGTTTTCAAAAACTTCATCGAATACTTCGGTCATGCCGCGTTTGCGGATCCGTTCCTGTTGCTCGCGCTCCCATGCCGCCAAATCGGCCAGCGCATCGGGCGATACACCATGTTCGGCAGCGATTTTCTCCATCAGGTTTCTGGCATTTTCATCACTCCACAGCAGCAAATCAGCCACCTGTTCCCGTGTTTCCGTCTTCATTTTTATTCCTTGAGTAAGTGTTAATCAGATCTTCCGTCCAAATTCGCTTGATTAGGTCGATTTCGTCCTGCGAAATCAGTTCTTCGCCGAAAGCAGCCTGCACTTTTAGCAGCTTCGCCAGCATTTCCTGCCGCGCCGCGATGGTGAACGGGCCGGGGATGTGTTTGCCGCCTTTGAACGTGAGTTTTCCGTTGCGCCGTTCGACCTGGCGGTATTCGGGTTTGTTGCGGATGTCCACCAGCCAGTCGCGGTATTCGATTAACGGTGTGAATTCGGTTTTCCCCGCGTCCACAAAGCCCTGCAGGCTTCTGTCCTTATTGACCACCGTGCACGTCCAGCAGCCGAAGCGGCTGGAATTGGTGCCGCAACCGGGGGCTTCTTCCTGCGACAGCACAATCGGACATTCGCCGCCGGCGGCTTCGCGGTAGAGCTTGATTAAACCGTTGTGCGTGCCGCCCCAGGGCGGGTCGTTGGCCGCAAGGAATTCCCACACGTCGTCGGTACTCAAATCGGCAATCGGTCGGTACACCAGCGCGTTCTTCAAATCGCCGTGCGGGGTCAGGTTGCTGTTTTCCAGATTCTTGTGGCTTTCGATACTGGCCTTGCGGGTGGCGGATTCGTCTTTGCGCACGCCCAGCACGATGATAGCTTTGCCGTTTTCGTTCACCTTTTGCAGGATGTAGCCGCTGGTTGGTTCGATTTTGAGGCGGTCGGTACACCAGCGCATCGAGCGGTTGGGCGTGGGGTAGCCTTTGCCGATGAGTAGCGTCCAAAACGTGTCCTGCAATTTCGGCACGGTGATTTCTCCGCTGACGGGCAGCCTGAAAATTTCGGCGGCGCGCAGGATTTCTGCCAAAGATTGGCGCATGTGTTTCACCACTAGCGGGCTTTCCACAAGCGTGTCGTTGGAAACGAAGAACACCTGCCGCGTCCGCAGCATTGGCGGCAGCGAAAGCAGCATGTCAAACACCAAATGGGCGACAAGGGTGCTGTCCTTGCCGCCTGAAAAGGTAACAACCCAAGGGTAGTGTTGTGTTTCGCTCAAATATTCTTCAGCGATGTTTTGGCGTATAGCATCGAACGGGTTGGCAGGGTGTATGGGTATTACGATCATTTTATACATATTTCTTATTTGCACCTAAAACAGGTGCAAGCGTGATTGTACCTAAAATCGGAGCGCATGAGAAATATTCGTTTGTCGGTACACTCTGCCGAACACACCTATTTGCGACAACTCCTTATCCGCAGAAGATTGGATTTGGGGTTGTCGCAGCGTGCATTGGCGGAACGGATGAATGTAGTGCATTCGTTCGTAGGAAAAGTGGAAACGGGTGACAGACGGATGGATATATTTGAATTTATCAAATACTGTCGGGCTTTGGATTGGGATGCGTCTGAGGTAGTTCGGGGTTTGCAGGAGGGCTCGGTATGACGGATTTACCGGTCTTGTTGAAATATGCAGAACAATTTCGAGGGTTGCATACCAATTTTACTTATGCGCAAAAGCAGTCACCGCACAAATTTATTTTGCTGTACAGCCTGAGACCTTTGCAAAAAAGCCCTTCCCTCGACAGCCGAAACCCAAACACAGGTTTTCGTCTATTTCCGCTCCTAATTGCTCCTGATTTTACCCAAATATCCCCTTAATCCTCCCCGAATACCCGATAATCAGGCATCCGGGCCGCCT
>NZ_KV812052.1:0-1345 GCF_001813335.1 Neisseria sp. HMSC055H02
CAGTTCAGCTATCTGAAATTTATCTATGGATACGCTACGGAGAACCAAGATATAAATATCGATAATACATTGGAGCTTGGAGAATTAAAGCAGGATGATGAAATCTTGGATTATGGAGGTACGCTGGAATTGATAGGCGGTAGGTATGATCTTCCGACCGGTTTTAGCATAGATATAGTTTGCCGGGAAATAGAGTTAGAATTTTTAGATCAGGAGAGTTTCAATTAAACGAGCAGTAGCATGGACTCGCTACCGGCAGGGAGTGCATGTTACCTAAGCAGCCTTTTAAAGGTAAAATAATATGACAACTTATACTATTCCAAAAAAAGATTATCAATTTCTGTATATATATGAGGGAACTCTATTAAACTATACTTTGAAAAACGATGAATTTCATATCATCGTCAATTGTGTGGATTATCCGGACTTTCCTCAAGAAATTCCTACACCAAATTACACAGACTGGGTAAAAATTAAATTCAAGCAGTTCAGCTATCTGAAATTTGTCTATGGATACGCTACGAAGAGCCAAGATATAAATATCGATAATACATTGGAGCTTGGAGAATTAAAGCAGGATGATGAAATCTTGGATTATGGAGGTACGCTGGAATTGATAGGCGGTAGGTATGATCTTCCGACCGGTTTTAGCATAGATATAGTTTGCCGGGAAATAGAGTTAGAATTTTTAGATCAGGAGAGTTTCAATTAAACGAGCCGTAGCTTGTCATGCTGCGCAAGCAGCCTTTTGGAAGCTCTTGACAAGGCTGGTTGGGCATATGTGCTTTATCACTTAATATTACTTAACAAAAGGCCGTCTGAAAACAGAAAATCGTTTCAGACGGCCTTTGTTTAACGCCACCGATCCAGCGGGTTAAAAAGCGCAGTCAATGCCGCTGCGCCTTATGCCTCCGAAGCAATAGGCGGGACATTTGGACACGGTGAAAACAAAAACGAAACCGCCCAAGCCGTCGGACATTTCCTTTTAGGAGCAGCTATCGCCCGCGTCAACGGTGGTAATTTTGCTGCCGGCGGCTCGGCAGCAGTTGCAGCTGAAAAGGCTGCGGAACATCTTGCCCAACGGTATAACGATGGTAAAACCGCAATCGATCCGCAAACAGGCGAGTTCAATGCCAACCTGCTGCCGGAGCATATCAAAGAAGAAAGCAAATCGAAGAGCGGGGTGATTGCATCGCTGACGGGCGCGGCTGTAGGCGGCACACCGGTAGACGCGCAAACCGGAGGGGCGGTTGGGCAGAATGCGGTGGAAAACAACCTCTATCTGACATCGGAAGCCTTAAAACGGGATGAACAGACAGCCCGTAAAATTTATTCCGTCATAAAA
>NZ_KV812053.1:0-6611 GCF_001813335.1 Neisseria sp. HMSC055H02
AGAGAAGGCATCCGCCGCCGTCATTGACGCTACCATTATTCAGACCGCCGGCAGCAAACAACGTCAGGCCATAGAAGTCGATGAATAAGGACAAGTCAATGGACAAACCACACCGAGCAAAGACAGCGATGCCCGCCGGACAAAGAAAAACGGCCTCTACAAACTCGGTTACAAACAACATACCCGTACCGATGAGGAAGGCTATATCGAGAAACTGCACATCACTCCTGCCAATACCCATGAGTGCAACCACCTGTCGCCTTTGCTGGAAGGCATTGCCGAAGGTACGACCGTCTATGCCGACAAAGGCTACGACAGCAAGGAAAACCGGCAACATCTGGAAGAATATCGGTTGCCGGATGGCATTCGCCTTGTTTGTTCAAGGGGTAATGTTCAAGGGGTAATGAGTGTCTCTCTACCATCAGGGACAGCCAAGTATGCCGGCGAAGTGTTGAATTTCCGTGCACGCAACTTGGATGAAAAAGCAAACTGGATGGATGCAGGTAACAGCTACCGTACTGCCGGTTCGTTTACCGCCGATGTCGATGATGTCGATTTCGATGCTGAAACCATCGCAGGTAAAATCAATAGTGGTGATAACCGATATATGGATGAACAAGCTTTTACCGCAGGTATTTCAGGCAGTAGCTTCAACGGCAAGTGAATTCTTATATCTCAGGTGGATTCTATGGTGATAAGGCTGCCGAAATGGCGGGGCGTTACAGTTACAATAAGACGCCAGGCAATAAAGGTTCTTTGAGTGACAATGCCTTTGGCGTATTCGGCGGTAAAAAACAGTAACCGTCTGTTCAAACTGAAAACAAACCGCCTGAAAGGGCGGTTTGTTTTCAGTTTGGGCAGGAAGGGTTTTCAGACGACCCTTGTGGATGCAGGCGGCTGTTTACGGTCTAAAGATTTTTTTTCTTCCTGGCGGTTTTTCAAATGTTTTTCATAGGCTAAGACAAAATCCGCCTTGGGTAATCCCGCTAGAACACCAATATGCGCTGCAGCGGATTTTGCCAAAGGTTCGAGCGTGTAGCCGCCTTCCAGTACCGAAACGATTCTGCCGGGACAACTTGGAGCGGCTTGGATGATTTTGTGTGTCAACCAGGCGAAATCGGCTTCGTGCAGGTTCAGACGACCTGTTTCGTCTTGTTTGTGTCCGTCGAAACCTGCGGACAGTAAGACCAGTTCGGGTTTGAATGCGGTCAGTTTGTGCAGCCATTGCTCGCGTACGGTCGTGCGGAAGACGCGGCTGCCGGTGTTGGACGCGAAAGGCAGGTGCAACATATTGGCGCCGTTGGCGGAATGGTTGGTTTCGGGAAATGGGAAGAGGTCGGTTTCAAAAAGGTTCATAAACAGGACGCGCGGGTCGTCTTTGAAGATTTCCGCTGTGCCGTCGCCGTAATGGACGTCGAAGTCGATGATAGCGATGCGTTGGAGTCGATATTCGGCGATGGCGTGCATGACGCCTGCGGCGACGTTGTTTAATAGGCAGAAACCGCCTGCCTTATCGCTGTGCGCGTGGTGTCCGGGTGGACGGACGGCGCAAAAGGCGTGCCATGCTTTCTTATTCATCACCATATCTACCGCCTGAACGACAGCCCCTGCGGCGTAACGGGCGGCTTTGAGCGAACCATGGCTCATGACGGTATCGCCGTCGATGCGGTAGATTTTGTCCGGTTGGGGCTGGCAGGCTTCGAGCGAGCGCAGGTATTTGCGTGGATGAACCAAGGCGAGGCGGGCATCGCTGATTTCTTCGGCTTCGGCAGTTTGAAGATGCCGCCAAATATCCTGACGTTTGAGCTCCGCCTCGATAACGGCAGTGCGTTCGGGCGAGTCGGGATGACCTGTGCCGGGTTGGTGTTTCGCGAAAACGGGATGAGAAATCCAGACCGTACGCGCATTTTTACCCAAGAGGCGGCGTAGGAGCGTACGCAGTCGTCGAATGAGTTTTTTCATGAGGAAAAGGGCGCGGGGCTTGTCGTTGGTAGGAAGGAATCAGGTTTTAAATGTCGTTGAAACTTCATTTTCAGACGACCTGACATGATAAATATGGTTAATAAATAGGGAAAGGCTTGGAAATTTTTCAGACGACCTTTAGAATAGCTTAATTTTGCGGTCGTACCAATGCTTTTTTCTGCCGCAAGCGGTGTTTTACTTAATTTTAATCTCTTAGAAAACGGACAAATTATGAATCAAACTGTGGCCCAATTTGCCCCTTTAGTGCTGATTATGGTGGTGTTCTACTTCCTGATCATGCGTCCCCAACAAAAGAAATTCAAAGCACACCAAGCCATGCTTGCCGCTTTGAAAGTCGGCGATAAGGTTGTTTTGGCAGCAGGTTTCAAAGGCCGCGTTACCAAAGTCGGCGAACACTTTTTCACTGTGGACATCGGTCAAGGTGCAAAAATCGAAGTCGAAGTGGAACGTAACGCGATTGCCGCCAAAGCCGAGTAATCCGTATTTTTGCTAAGAGCCGCCTCGGAAAGCTGAGCGCGGCTGTTTGTCTTCATAATAAATCGAAGGTTTACCATGAACCGTTATCCTTTATGGAAATACCTGCTGATTGCGTGCTCGATTTTGGTTGCCGTAGTGTATTCGCTGCCCAACCTTTTCGGTGAAACGCCCGCAGTACAGGTATCAACCAACCGACAATCCATCATTATTAACGAACAGACCCAGTCTAAAGTTGATGCCGCGCTGAAACAGGCTGGTATTCAGACCGACGGGATGTTTGTCGCGAACAACTCGCTGAAAGTGCGTTTCAAAGATACCGAAACGCAGCTTAAAGCCCGCGATGTCATCGAAAACACTTTGGGCGATGGCTATATCACCGCGCTCAACCTGTTGGCGGACAGTCCCGAATGGATGGCCAAAATCGGCGCCAACCCGATGTTCTTGGGCTTGGACTTGCGCGGCGGCGTGCATTTCACCATGCAAGTGGACATGAAAGCCGCGATGCAGAAAACGTTTGAACGTTATTCGGGCGACATCCGCCGCGAAATGCGCCGTGAAAAAATCCGTACCGGTACCGTCCGTCAGATTGAAAACGGTCTGATTGTCCCGATGCAGGACGCTGCTGACGTACAAAAAGCCATGCCTAAGCTGCGTCAGCTTTTCCCTGAGGCAAATTTGAACGCCGACGGCAATAACATCACGCTGACATTATCCGAAGAAGCGATTAACAAAGTACGCTCCGATGCGGTGAAACAAAACATCACTACTTTGCATAATCGCGTCAATGAGTTGGGCGTGGCTGAGCCTGTCATCCAGCAATCCGGTCTCGACCGTATCGTCGTACAGCTGCCGGGTGTACAAGATACTGCCAAAGCAAAAGACATTATCGGCCGTACCGCAACTTTGGAAGTGCGCATGGTGGAAGACGACCCTGTCAAAGTGCGCGAAGCTTTGGAAGGCAATGTTCCGAGCGGTTTCGAGCTGTTGTCCAGTGGTGGAGATCATCCTGAAACCTTGCTGATTAACAAACAGGTTGAATTGACCGGTGACAATATCAATGACGCGCAACCAAGTTTCGACCAAATGGGCGCGCCTGCCGTCAGTCTGAGCTTGGATAGCGCAGGCGGCAGTATTTTCGGCGAATTGACCGCCGCCAACGTCGGCAAACGCATGGCGATGGTGTTGATTGACCAAGGCAAATCCGAAGTGGTTACCGCACCGGTTATCCGTTCCGCTATTACCGGCGGACGCGTGGAAATTTCCGGCAGTATGACGCAGGCGGAAGCCAATGATACTTCACTGTTGCTGCGTGCCGGTTCGCTCGCCGCACCGATGCAAATCGTAGAAGAGCGCACCATCGGTCCGTCTTTGGGTAAAGAAAACATTGAAAAAGGTTTCCATTCGACCTTATGGGGCTTTACCGCCGTTGCTTTGTTCATGGTGGTTTACTACCGCCTGATGGGTTTCTTCTCGACCATCGCCCTGAGTACCAACATCTTGTTCTTAGTCGGTATTTTGTCTGCCATGCAGGCAACGCTGACGCTGCCCGGTATTGCCGCATTGGCGTTGACGCTGGGTATGGCGATTGACTCCAACGTATTGATTAACGAACGTATCCGCGAAGAGTTGCGCGAAGGCGTGCCGCCGCAACAGGCAATCAACCTCGGTTTCCAACACGCATGGGCAACCATCGTCGACTCCAACCTGACCTCGCTGATTGCCGGTATCGCCCTCTTGGTATTCGGTTCCGGCCCGGTCCGCGGTTTTGCCGTCGTACACTGTCTGGGTATCCTGACTTCGATGTACTCATCTGTCGTCGTCTTCCGCGCCTTAGTGAATCTTTGGTACGGACGCCGCCGCAAATTGCAGAACATTTCCATCGGCGCGGTATGGAAACCTAAAGCCGAAACAGCGGCTGGCAAGGAGTAAGACATGGAACTCTTTAAAATCAAACGCGACATCCCGTTTATGAGCTACGGCAAACTGACGACCTTTATTTCGTTGGTAACCTTCATTGCCGCCGTATTCTTCCTCATTACCAAAGGTTTGAACTTCTCCGTCGAATTTACCGGCGGTACCGTGATGGAAGTGCAATATCAGCAGGGCGTGGACGTCAACAAAACCCGTGAAAAACTCGATACCCTGAAAATGGGTGATGTCCAAGTTCAGGCGTTGGGTACGAATAAACACATCATGATCCGCCTGCCCAACAAAGAAGGCGTAACTTCCGCCCAGCTTTCCAATCAGGTTATGGAATTGCTGAAAAAAGAGCAGCCTGACGTTACCCTGCGCCAAGTCGAATTTATCGGCCCGCAGGTCGGTGAAGAGCTGGTGACCAACGGTCTGATGGCATTAGGCTTCGTCGTAGCAGGTATCATCGTTTACCTGTCGATGCGCTTTGAATGGCGTTTCGCCGTATCTGCCATCATCGCGAATATGCACGACATCGTGATTATTTTGGGCTGCTTCGCTTTCTTCCAATGGGAATTTTCACTGACCGTGTTGGCGGGTATCCTTGCCGTATTGGGTTATTCCGTAAACGAATCCGTCGTCGTCTTCGACCGTATCCGTGAAAACTTCCGCAAACCGAGCATGCGCGGACACACCGTTCCGCAAGTCATCGACAATGCGATTACCGCCACCATGAGCCGTACCATCATCACCCACGGCTCGACCGAGGCAATGGTCGTTTCCATGCTGGTGTTCGGCGGCGCAGCGTTGCACGGTTTCTCAATGGCATTGACCATCGGTATCGTGTTCGGTATTTACTCTTCGGTATTGGTAGCCAGCCCGCTCTTGCTGATGTTCGGCCTGAGCCGCGAAAATATCGCGAAGGAAGTGAAGAAAAAAGAAGAAGTCGTGGTCTGATGGTTATGATTGCGATTTGAAGGGGTCGTCTGAAAACTTGACAACAGGTTTTCAGACGACCTTTTTGTTTTGGGCAGTTTATTTGATAGTTAGGATACAAATATGGCGGAATTGTTTTGACTGTATGGAAAGGAACACGCTTTTCTTGTTCCAGATAGAGCAAGGGAAAGATTGGCTTAAAGGGAAGGATTCTTTGAAAGTAATCGACTGTATAAAACGGACACTTCTATGCCGATCTTGGTAATGTACAGCACAAAATGCAAAAAGTCGTCTGAAAATTTTCAGACGACCTCAGATTACTTTTACGGTTAGAGTTAGAAATTAACGTTTTGCTTTTGCGGCAGGTTTTTTAGGAGCCGGTTTGCCTGCTTTGGCAGGGGCGTTGGCGACGGAGCAGTATTTGGCAACGATTTGATCAACGACTTCTTCTTTGCCGTTAACGGTTGTTTTACCGCGTACGGTCAGCATATTGCCGTCTACTTTGTCGATATTGCCCAAATTGGCACGACCGGCCACCCATGCGACATTTTCGCCCCAGAAGGCGTTGACATCATCGCTGGAGCCGACGACGCGGAACAGGTTGGGTGTCAGTTCGTTTTTGTATTTCACTTGTGCTACAACAGGTTCGTTACCTTTGAAACCGTACATAACGCTCAATGGGTCTTGACCGTTTTGACCGCAGCGGTAGTGTACCTCTTTGGTGCTGTCGATAGCGTCCACTTTAATAGTTTGAGGAGTGAAAGGTTGGTTTTGTTGCGCTGCTTGTTGCGGAGCTGGGGCAGGTTGCGCGGCAGGTTTTCCTTTGGAAGAGCTGGAACATGCGGACAGCGCGGCAGCGGCGATAACGGCAGAAATCATTAACTTGGTATTTTTATTCATCGGTTTACTCCATATAAATTTTTGATAAAAGGTTGGCGAAACATTAACACAATATCAGAGATGGTATATTTTGTCTTCAATTTGGACAAATCTTTAATAAAAGCATCAAAAGAATAAGTAAATTTACTTATGAAAAGATCATCCAAGTTCAAGCGTTTCGGCTCCATTTGTCCGCCCTGCTGACTGCCGGATACATTACGTCCACGGTGTTTTTCGGCAATCAAACCATTACAAAACTGCAAGGTCTGAAAATCGATGTTGTGTTATGTCATAGGTTTGCGCTTTACCCAAATAAGGGGAATAATGACTTTTCATTCATCAATTAAACTTCTATACACACGAGGGCAGGCATGAATTCTTTTGCATCATTGTTAAACCACCCCGATATTTCCTTTTCCCCGATT
>NZ_KV812054.1:0-976 GCF_001813335.1 Neisseria sp. HMSC055H02
TTTGCCCAGTGCCACTTTGTCGCCGACTTTGACGCCGTCGTTGTTCACAACGGTATCGCCTGCGGTGAAGCTGTCGGCTTTGAGGTTGGGTGCGGTCGCCACTTTGTAAGTGGTGCTGCCGTCGGCATTTTGCTCAGGTGTGACGACGATGTTGTCGTTGCCGCTGTCCACTTTGGATGTCGCTTTCGCTGCGGCTGCTTTGAGCTGCGCAACGTTCACTGCGTCGGTGTCGTCCGTACCTTTGGCTACGTTGGCAATTTTGTTGCCACCGTTGTTCAGACCGTCTTTGGTCAGGCTGACAGGTTTGCCTGCTTTGCCGTTGCCCACAGTCAGTCCGTTGTCGGTCAGAACGCTGCCGCCTACGGTTACTTTGTCGAAGGAGACGTCGTCTGAAGTCGCTACGGTGATGTGTTTACCGTCGCGGCTGACTTTGACGTTTTTGCCTTCTTTGAAGGTTACGGTGTCGCCTGCGCCGATTTTTTCAGACGAGGTTTCGTCGTTGGCGTTCAGGTTCCAACCTTTGTCGGCAGTTTCTTTGACTGCGGCAATGGCGTCGTGGACGTTGTCTTTGCCGGTACCGCCGAAGTCGGTAGTGGTCACGTTGCCGTTGTTGTTGGCCGCGTTACCGCCGAGGATTTTCGCCAGGTTGATTTGGGCTGCGTTCAACTGCTCTTCGCTTGCGGCTTGGCCTTTAGTGGCAAAGTCCGCACCGCCCAGGGTGGTGTTGCTCAGACCGGAAATCAGACCGGCAGTACCGTCGATTACGAGCGGTTTGTTGCCGTTGCCTGCTTTGCCGACGGTAATCTTGTCGGCCAGCGAGAAGCCGATGCCGTTTTCGTCGGCGCGGGTCAGGATGTTGCCGTCGCCTTTAACGCTCAGGCTGTCACCCAGTTTCTTCGCCCCAGTCGTGCCGTTGTCGGCGGCAAAAGTCAGGCCTTTGTTGTCCACCGCGTCTTTCGCCGCTACGCCTTTGGCG
>NZ_KV812055.1:0-329 GCF_001813335.1 Neisseria sp. HMSC055H02
GCCAAGGACGAGGCAAGCGGGGAAACGGGATACAAACCCGTTACCGCCCAATACGGCAATCCGTATCAAGAAACCGTTTACATTGAAGTTTCAGACGGCCTCGGTAAAATACAGACCCTCGTTTCCAACCGTATCCACCCGTTTTATTCGGACGGCAAATGGATTAAAGCGGAAGATTTGAAAGCGGGAAGCAGGCTGTTTGCCGAAAACGGTGCAGAGCAGACCGTTCAAAGCGTTACCGTCAAACCGGAACCGCTGCAAGCCTACAATCTGACCGTTGCCGACTGGCATACTTACTTCGTCAAGGGTGATAAGGCGGAAACGGAAGG
>NZ_KV812056.1:0-16933 GCF_001813335.1 Neisseria sp. HMSC055H02
TTTTGGCCGACGATCATACGCTCAATACGGTCGAATGCGTCGTTATCAAAAATACGCAACTGGTCGCCCAAGTCTTGACGGTAACGTTTCAGCTCGGAATCGATAATGGATTGAGCACGTTTGTCGCGTTGGATACCTTCGCGGGTAAAGACTTGAACGTCGATAACCGTACCGCTCATGCCGGTAGGCATACGCAAAGAGGTGTCTTTTACGTCGGATGCTTTTTCGCCGAAGATGGCGCGCAACAGTTTTTCTTCCGGAGTCAGTTGGGTTTCGCCTTTAGGCGTTACTTTACCAACCAATACATCGCCTGCTTCCACTTCCGCACCGATGTAAACGATACCGGATTCATCCAAACGGTTTTGCATACGCTCGGACAAGTTCGGAATATCGCGGGTGATATCTTCCGCACCCAGCTTGGTATCACGGGCAACGACATTCAATTCCTCAATGTGAATCGAAGTATAGCGGTCGTCTGCAGCCACTTTTTCGGAAATCAGAATCGAGTCTTCATAGTTATAACCGTTCCACGGCATGAAGGCGATAGTCATATTTTGACCCAAAGCCAATTCGCCCAAATCGGTGGATGCGCCGTCAGCAATCAAATCGCCGCGTTGCAAAACGTCGCCTGCTTTGACGGCAGGACGCTGATTGATATTGGTAGACTGGTTGGAACGGGTGAATTTAACCAAGTTGTAAATATCGACACCCACTTCACCGGCAGTCGCTTCGTCGTCATGGACACGAATCACAACACGGTTGGCATCTACATACTCAACCACACCGCCGCGACGGGCAACGATCGCAGTAGCAGAGTCAACGGCAACAGAACGTTCGATACCGGTACCAACCATCGGTTTTTCAGGACGCAGGCACGGTACGGCCTGACGTTGCATGTTGGCACCCATCAATGCACGGTTCGCATCATCGTGCTCCAAGAACGGAATCAGGGATGCCGCTACAGATACCACTTGACCGGTTGCCACGTCCATATATTGGACACGGTCAGGCGTTGCCATAATGGTTTCGCCTTTTTCGCGACAAGTTACCAGGTCACCAATCAAATTACCGTCTTTGTCCAAATCAGCATTCGCCTGTGCAATCACATAACGGCCTTCTTCGATGGCAGACAAGTAATCGATTTCCTCGGTTACTTTACCGTCGATAACGCGGCGGTAAGGAGTTTCCAAGAAACCATAATCATTGGTACGCGCATAAACGGACAATGAGTTAATCAAACCGATGTTCGGACCTTCAGGTGTTTCAATCGGACATACACGGCCATAGTGGGTCGGATGCACGTCTCGCACCTCGAAACCGGCACGTTCACGGGTCAAACCACCCGGGCCCAACGCAGATACACGGCGCTTATGGGTTACTTCAGACAAGGGGTTGGTCTGGTCCATAAACTGACTCAATTGGCTTGAGCCGAAGAATTCTTTGATGGCAGCAGAAACAGGTTTCGCATTAATCAAATCATGTGGCATTAAGTTTTCTGATTCTGCCTGATTCAAGCGTTCTTTTACGGCACGTTCCACACGAGCCAAACCACTGCGGAATTGGTTTTCAGTCAACTCACCTACCGAACGCACACGACGGTTGCCCAAGTGGTCAATATCGTCCACTTCGCCATGACCGTTACGCAATTCAACCAAAGTAGCAATAGAAGCAACAATATCTTCGACGCTCAGGACATAACCGCCTTTTTCGGCAGCACCTGCGAAGGTTTCGTTCAACAAACGGCCATACCAAGAATGTTGTTGTGCTTCAGACAATTTTTGTTCATAAGTACGCGTATTGAATTTCATACGGCCTACGCGAGACAAATCGTAGCTGTCTTCACTGAAGAACAAGCGGTTAAACAACTGCTCGACTGCCTCTTCGGTAGGCGGTTCGCCCGGGCGCATCATGCGGTAAATCGCAACACGCGCTGCTTGCTGATCAGCAGTCTCATCAGTGCGCAAAGTATTGGAAATATAGCCACCCTGATCCAATTCATTAATGTAAAGCGTAGTAAGTTGTTTTACACCATGGATATCAAATTTTGCCAACAACTCTTCAGTGATTTCATCGTTGGCTACAGCCAATACTTCACCCGTTTCAGGATCAATCAAATCCGCGGCCAAAGCTTTGCCAATCAGGCTTTCCGGCTCCACATTCAAACGAGTCAATCCCGCATTGCTGATATCACGGATATTTTTTGCGGTAATGCGTTTACCTTTAGCAACTAATACGTTGCCTTCTTTATCCAAGATATCAACTTTGGCAGTTTCACCTTTCAGACGACCTATAACCAAATCAGTTTGGACACCATTTTCAGACAGATAGAACGTTTCTTTATCATAGAAAATATCCAAGATCTGTTCATTGTTGTAGCCCAAAGCCTTCAACAAAATCGTAACCGGCATTTTGCGGCGACGGTCGATACGGAAATAAAGCAAATCTTTCGGGTCAAATTCGAAATCCAACCACGAACCACGGTAAGGAATGATTCGAGCAGAGAACAACAATTTACCGGAGGAATGAGTTTTACCGCGGTCATGCTCAAAGAACACACCGGGAGAACGGTGCAACTGAGAAACAATCACACGTTCGGTACCATTAATGACAAACGAACCACTTGGAGTCATCAATGGGATTTCGCCCATATACACTTCATTTTCACGGACTTCTTTGACTGTCGGTTTAGACGCTTCCTTGTCTAAAATAACCAGTCGGATACGCGCGCGCAGGGGGGCGGCATAAGTGATTCCGCGCAATTGACATTCAGGAATATCGAACAAAGGCTCACCCAACGTGTAATGCACAAACTCCAGACGCGCATAACCATTGTGGCTTACTATAGGAAAAATAGAATTAAATGCAGCCTGCAGACCATCGTCAGTACGCTGATCAAAAGCATTTTCTAATTGCAGAAATTTCGCATAAGAATCAATTTGTGTTGCCAACAAAAAGGGAACGTCCAATACGTTTTCTCGTTTTGCGAAACTCTTACGGATACGTTTTTTCTCGGTAAACGAATAGTTCATATACACTCCGAAAAGCAATTTTAAAGAAAGAGGTCGTCTGAAATAACGCCTATTGTTTGTGTTATTTACATTTATTTAAACTTAACTTGCGAATAAATTGCAAATAAATGTAAATAACAAATCAACCTAATAACAATAAGTAAAATAAGGCTGGCAGAAAACTGCCAGCCTTTACAGGAAGCATCAAATTATTTGATTTCGACTTTAGCGCCGGCTTCTTCCAATTGTTTTTGGATGTCTTCAGCTTCAGCTTTAGAAACACCTTCTTTAAGAGTTTTAGGTGCACCATCAACGATGTCTTTAGCTTCTTTCAGACCCAGACCAGTAATTGCGCGGACTACTTTAATCACGCCAACTTTTTGGTCACCGGCAGAAGCCAATACTACGTCAAATTCAGTTTTTTCTTCAGCGGCAGCAGCACCAGCACCAGCAGGACCTGCAACTGCAACAGCAGCAGCAGAAACGCCGAATTTTTCTTCAAAAGCTTTAACCAAGTCGTTCAATTCCATTACGGTCAAAGAACCAACTGCTTCCAAAATGTCTTCTTTAGTAATAGCCATGCTATTTATACTCCAAATATTGATTAAAAAATAATTGATTAACAGAAACAAAATTGATTAAGCGGCTTCTTCGCCTGCTTTTTTCTCTGCCAAAGCAGCCAAACCGCGCGCAAAGCCTGATACGGGAGCTTGCATAACGAACAACAGTTTGGACAACAGCTCTTCGCGGCTCGGGATAGAAGCCAACTCAGCAACCTGAGCAGCATTCATCACTTCACCATTGTAAGAACCGGCTTTAACTACAATTTTGTCATCTTTTTTCGCGAATTGGTGCAACACTTTAGCAGCAGCAACAGCATCTTCAGAAGCAGCATAAACCAATGGACCAACCATTTGATCAGCCAAAGCTGCGAATGAAGTACCCTCTACTGCACGACGAGCCAATGTGTTTTTCAGAACGCGCAAGTAAACGCCTTCTTTACGCGCATTAGCGCGAAGCTCAGTCATACTGGAAACACTGATACCGCGATATTCAGCAACCACGAGAGTCTGAGCGTTAGCGATTGCTGCGCTGATTTCCTCTACGGCTACTTTCTTGGTTTCAATATTGAGACTCAAGGTCTACCTCCCACTGTTTATAAACAGGATATCGGAATGATATCCCACCAGCGCGGTAACCTAAAAAGACATCTTACAAGCAATCTTGTAATGTGTTTCAGGACTACCGTCTGCGTAGGGCAGTTACGATTAAATCTTGCGATCCCTACGGTCTTGGACATCTACTTAATTCTAAGTAGCCCAAATTCAAGCAACTCTATTTTGAGTTGCTTGAAAATTTCTTAGATTAGTTATTCACGCTTGATGTATCAACGCGAACACCTAAACCCATAGTGCTGGATACAGCAACTTTTTTCAGGTACTGACCTTTAGCAGCAGCAGGTTTAGCTTTAACGATAGCATCCAGCAATGCATCAAAGTTCTCTTTCAAATCAGCCTCAGCGAATGAAGCACGACCGATAGTTGCATGAACGATACCAGCTTTGTCTGTACGATATTGCACTTGACCTGCTTTTGCATTTTTAACTGCTTCAGCCACATTAGGAGTAACAGTACCTACTTTAGGGTTTGGCATCAAGCCGCGTGGACCCAAGATGGTACCCAATTGACCAACGATGCGCATTGCATCAGGAGAAGCAATAACAACGTCAAAGTTCAGATTACCTGCTTTAATCTCAGCAGCCAAATCTTCAAAGCCGACAACATCAGCACCAGCTTCTTTAGCTGCATCAGCATTTGCACCTTGAGTAAATACTGCTACGCGGGTTGTTTTACCGGTACCTTTAGGCAGAACAACTGAACCACGGATAACTTGGTCAGATTTACGCGGATCAACACCCAAGTTGAAAGATACGTCAACAGACTCGTCAAATTTAGCAGTCGCTGCTTTTTTTACCAAAGCAATTGCTTCATCAATTGCATATAATTTATTGGCTTCAACAGAAGAGCGCAAAGCTTTCAAGCGTTTAGATACTTTAGCCATTATACAACACCCTCCACATCCAAACCCATTGAACGAGCAGAACCAGCAATAGTGCGAACAGCGGCATCCAAATCAGCAGCAGTCAAATCAGGTTCTTTAGTTTTAGCAATTTCTTCCAACTGAGCACGGGTCAATTTACCCACTTTATTGGTCAGAGGATTAGAACTACCTTTTTGCAAACCGGCGGCTTTTTTCAACAGAATAGAGGCCGGAGGAGTTTTCATCACAAAAGTGAATGACTTATCCGCAAATGCAGTAATTACAACTGGAATCGGCAAACCAGGCTCCATGCCTTGAGTTGCAGCATTAAATGCTTTACAGAATTCCATAATATTCAGACCACGTTGACCCAAAGCAGGACCAACTGGAGGAGATGGATTGGCTTTACCTGCAGGAATTTGCAGTTTGATATAGCCGATAATTTTCTTTGCCACTTATAGGACTCCTAAAAACGGGTATAGCGCGGAACCATTTCCGCTTCCCAAAAAAGAATTCAGCATTATATTTACTTAGAGATTTTTTTTCAAGGGATTTAAAAACTTAAATCTTTTCTACTTGACCAAACTCCAGCTCAACCGGGGTTTCACGACCAAAAATCTGAACAGAAACCCTCAATTTATTACGCTCATAATTCACTTCATCTACAATACCGTTGAAGTCAGCAAAAGGGCCTTCGTTTACACGAACTTGCTGCCCCACTTCAAATTCAACTTTAGGTTTAGGCTTCTCAACCCCAGAACGAACCTGTTGCAAGATCGCATCAGCCTCTCTTTGAGAAATCGGAGTAGGCTTATTTGCCGTACCACCAATAAAGCCTGAAACACGAGGGGTACTTTTCACCAAATGCCATGAGTCATCGGTCATTTCCATTTCGACCAAAACATAGCCCGGATAGAACTTACGCTCGCTAATGGTTTTGCGACCATTTTTAATATCGACCACTTCTTCAACCGGAACAAGAATCTGACCGAAATAACCTTCCATGCCTTCGCGAGCGATACGCTCTTTTAGGGTCTTCTGGACATTTTTCTCAAAGCCGGAATAAGCCTGCACAACATACCAACGTTTTGACATTTTTACCCCCTCTTCAACAACACATCAAAAAACAGCCAGGAAATAGCACTGTCTGCCGCGTAAATAAATACTGCCAAGATTGCTACAAATATAACAACGAAGATGGTCATCTTAACTGCATCATCTCGCGTAGGCCAAACAACTTTTTTAAACTCAGACCATGAATTTTTAAAATAGGAAAGCAGCCCTTCTCGCTTAGGCGGCGTAGAATGATTGCCGGATGTTACAAGCTGACCCGACTTTTCTGCTTTATGTTCAGATGTATGTTCAGTCATCTTTACTCACTCACCACAGCATCAAAGTCGCACTATCTCACTCATGCAATGGTTTAAATTAATTACTAAAAAAGAAATGCAAAAAAATTAACCGGCACAGGGCCGGTTAATTTTTTATTTGGCAGGCCAAGAGGGTCTCGAACCCCCAACCCTCGGTTTTGGAGACCGATACTCTACCAATTGAGCTATTGGCCTCTAAACTTAAGCGATGATAGAAGAAACCACACCTGCACCTACGGTACGGCCACCTTCGCGAATCGCAAAGCGCAGACCTTCTTCCATAGCGATAGGCGCAATCAGTTCTACAGTGATGGCTACGTTCTCACCAGGCATAACCATTTCTACACCTTCTTCCAAAGTAACCGCGCCGGTTACGTCGGTAGTACGGAAGTAGAATTGAGGACGGTAGTTGGCGAAGAACGGAGTATGACGACCACCCTCTTCTTTGCTCAATACGTACACTTCCGCTTTGAATTTGGTGTGCGGAGTGATGGTACCCGGTTTAGCCAATACTTGACCGCGTTCCACTTCTTCGCGTTTGGTACCGCGCAGCAATACGCCTACGTTGTCACCTGCCTGACCTTCGTCCAGCAGTTTGCGGAACATTTCAACACCGGTACAAGTGGTTTTTTGGGTTTCTTTCAGACCTACGATTTCGATCTCGTCACCAACGTGGATGACACCGCGCTCTACACGGCCGGTTACTACGGTACCGCGACCGGAGATGGAGAATACGTCTTCGATAGGCAACAGGAACGGTTTGTCCACGGCACGCTCGGGCGTCGGGATGTAGCTGTCCAATGCGGCAGCCAGTTCGAAGATTTTTTCTTCGTAAGCGGCATCGCCTTCCAAGGCTTTCAGTGCAGAACCTTGTACGATCGGGCAGTCGTCGCCCGGGAAGTCGTAGCTTGACAGCAAGTCACGGATTTCCATTTCAACCAGTTCCAACAATTCGGCATCGTCAACCATATCGCATTTGTTCATGAACACGATGATGTAAGGTACGCCTACTTGACGGGCCAACAGGATGTGTTCGCGGGTTTGCGGCATAGGACCGTCGGCAGCAGAACATACCAAGATTGCGCCGTCCATTTGTGCAGCACCGGTAATCATGTTTTTAACGTAGTCGGCGTGGCCCGGGCAGTCTACGTGTGCGTAGTGGCGGGTTTCGGTTTCGTATTCTACGTGTGAGGTATTGATGGTAATACCGCGGGCTTTTTCTTCGGGAGCGTTGTCGATTTGGTCGTAAGCTTTTGCGGCACCGCCGAATTTTTTAGCCAAAATAGTAGTCAAAGCAGCAGTCAGGGTGGTTTTACCATGGTCAACGTGACCGATGGTGCCAACGTTTACGTGCGGTTTGCTACGTTCAAATTTTTCCTTAGCCATGAGCTAATTCCTTTACATTAAAGATCGATTAAAGAACAGGGGTGGTCGTCTGAAAAAAATCATTTCAGCCTTTCAGACGACCTATTTGCCTGATTAGCCTTTACGGGCTTCAGTTACAGCAGCAGCTATGTGGGCAGGAGCTTCAGAATATTTCTTGAACTCCATAGAGTAAGTAGCGCGGCCTTGGGTTGCAGAACGCAGGTCGGTCGAATAACCGAACATTTCTGCCAGTGGTACTTCGGCACGGACTTTTTTACCGCCGATACCGTCATCATCCATACCCAATACGACGCCGCGACGACGGTTCAAGTCGCCCATTACGTCACCCATGTATTCTTCAGGGGTTTCCACTTCAACTGCCATGATTGGCTCAAGCAGAGCAGGATTGGCTTTACGCATACCTTCTTTGAAGGCTTGGGAAGCAGCCAATTCAAAGGCCAGTTGAGAGGAGTCGACGTCGTGTGAAGAACCGAAGATCAAACGTACGCGTACGTCAACTACTGGGTAGCCTGCAACAATACCGTTAGGCAGGGTATCGCGGATACCTTTATCGACAGACGGAATGAATTCGCGAGGAATCACACCACCTTTAATTTCGTCGATAAATTCGTAACCTGCACCACCCGGTTCCATAGGTTCCATTTTGATCACAACGTGACCGTATTGACCTTTACCACCGGATTGTTTGGCGTGTTTGTATTCGGCTTCGACTTCTTTGCGGATGGTTTCGCGGTAAGCCACTTGAGGCGCACCGATATTTGCTTCCACGCCGAATTCGCGTTTCATACGGTCAACAATAATCTCCAAGTGCAGCTCACCCATACCGGAAATAATGGTTTGACCAGATTCTTCGTCCGTACGAACACGGAAAGAAGGGTCTTCTTTAGCCAGACGGTTCAGGGCGATACCCATTTTCTCTTGGTCGGCCTTGGTTTTCGGCTCAACGGCAATATGGATTACCGGCTCAGGGAATTCCATGCGTTCCAAGATAATCGGCGCGCTTTCCGCACACAAGGTTTCACCGGTAGTAACGTCTTTCAGACCGATAGCGGCCGCGATATCGCCTGCACGTACTTCTTCGATTTCGGTACGGTCTGCAGCAGTCATTTGTACCAAACGACCGATACGTTCGCGAGTGCCTTTTACAGAGTTCAATACGGTATCACCGGATTTCACGACACCGGAGTAAACGCGGATGAAAGTCAGCTGACCAACGTATTTGTCGTTCAACATTTTGAACGCTAATGCAGAGAATTTCTCTTCATCGCTGGCTTGGCGGCTGTCGGCTTCTTCAGTGTTAGGGTTAACACCTTGAACCGGAGGAATATCGGTAGGAGCAGGCAGCAATTCTACAACTGCGTCCAACATCCGTTGAACACCTTTGTTTTTAAATGCGGAACCACACAACATCGGCTGAATTTCGCCTGCCAAAGTACGTTGACGCAATGCGCCTACGATTTCTTCCTCGGTCAGCTCATCGCCGCCCAAGTATTTGTCCATCAATTCTTCGCTGGCTTCTGCTGCGGCTTCAATCATGTTTTGACGCCATTCTTCAGCAGTTTCAACCAATTCAGCAGGAATGTCACCATAGGTAAAGGTTGTACCTTTATCGGCTTCATTCCAGATGATGGATTTCATTTTCAGCAGGTCAACAACACCGGTGAAACTGTCTTCTGCACCAACCGGGATTACGATAGGTACTGGGTTTGCGCGCAAACGGGTTTTCATTTGCTCGACAACGCGGAAGAAGTTGGCACCTTGACGGTCCATTTTATTTACAAACGCCAAGCGTGGCACTTGGTACTTGTTGGCTTGACGCCATACGGTTTCAGATTGCGGTTGTACACCACCCACCGCGCAGTAAACCATTACCGCACCATCCAATACACGCATAGAGCGCTCTACCTCTACGGTAAAGTCAACGTGTCCCGGGGTATCGATGATGTTGAAACGGTGTTCGGGGAATTGTTTCGCCATACCTGACCAGTAGGAAGTAACGGCAGCAGAGGTAATGGTAATACCACGTTCTTGCTCTTGTTCCATGTAGTCGGTAGTAGCCGCGCCATCATGCACCTCGCCCAATTTGTGGGTCAAACCGGTATAGAACAAAATACGTTCTGTAGTCGTGGTTTTACCCGCGTCAATATGGGCGGAAATACCGATGTTGCGGTACAGGCTGATCGGGGTCTTACGAGCCATTTTATTAGCCTTTCAAAATTAGAAACGGAAGTGAGAGAATGCTTTGTTGGCTTCAGCCATGCGGTGTACTTCTTCACGTTTTTTCAACGCACCGCCGCGACCTTCGGACGCATCAATCAACTCGCCTGCCAAACGCAGGTCCATGGATTTCTCACCACGTTTGCGGGCCGCATCGCGAACCCAGCGCATTGCAAGAGCCAGACGGCGTGAAGGACGAACTTCAACAGGAACTTGGTAGTTTGCACCACCCACACGGCGGCTTTTCACTTCCACGATAGGTTTGGCGTTTGCAATGGCTTCGTTGAATACTTCGATTGCTGCTTTGCCGGTTTTTTTCTCGATTTGCTCCAATGCACCGTAAACGATACGTTCGGCAACAGATTTTTTACCGTCAATCATCAATACGTTCATGAATTTAGTCAGCTCGACGCTGCCGAATTTAGGATCAGGCAACACATCGCGCTTGGGGACTTCTCTACGTCTTGGCATTTTAATTTCCTTTAATCTATTCAGTCGGGTCAATTCCCATGAATACCCAAAAGAGCATTCACTTACTCGGCCGTTGTTCAGCTTAGGCGGCCGACGTGCCTATTTAAGCCCCTGTAATTATTTAGGACGCTTAGCACCGTATTTAGAACGGGCTTGTTTACGGTCTTTAACACCTGCAGTATCCAAAGAACCGCGTACAGTGTGGTAACGTACACCCGGCAAGTCTTTTACACGACCACCGCGAATCAGTACGACGCTGTGCTCTTGCAGGTTGTGGCCTTCACCGCCGATATATGAAATCACTTCAAAACCGTTGGTCAGGCGAACTTTACATACTTTACGCAATGCAGAGTTAGGTTTTTTAGGGGTAGTCGTGTATACACGGGTGCATACGCCGCGTTTTTGCGGGCAAGCTTCCAGTGCAGGCACTTTGTTTACGTACACGGGCTTTTGACGGCCTTTGCGTACCAATTGGTTGATAGTTGGCATATTTTCTCGTCCTGTTGAGTTAAATACTTGCCGACACCATGTCGGCAAGAGTGGAATTATATTTTTATTGCAAGAGTTTAGTCAAGCAAACGGTAGAGAAAAGTTGGTATTTTGTATTTACTAAGAACTATTTAGCAACTGAGGTCGTCTGAAATGGATAAAGAGTTCTCAAACTCTGCACTCCCTATTTCAGACGACCTTTATCAAAAATAAGTCAGTTCGCAACTCCATTAGAGCCACCCTTCCTACCGTACTTTTCACAACGGCATTGATATAGTGGATTAAATTTAAATCAGGACAAGGCGACGAAGCCGCAGACAGTACAGATAGTACGGTAAGGCGAGGCAACGCCGTACTGGTTTAAAGTTTAATCCACTATAATACACACAGGTCGTCTGAAAAAGAAAACCGCAAGTGATATTGCCTTGCGGTTTTCTTTCAAACAAACATCCTACGGATTATTCATCTGTTGCTTCGATTTCGGAAGCTTCTTGCTCCGCTTCCTGCCATTGCTGGCGACGGCTGCGGTGGTAGGTCAAACCAGTACCGGCAGGAATCAGACGACCTACGATTACGTTCTCTTTCAGACCGCGCAACTCGTCTTGTTTGCCCATAATGGCGGCTTCGGTCAGAACGCGGGTCGTTTCTTGGAACGATGCGGCAGAAATGAAGCTGTCGGTTGACAAAGAGGCTTTGGTAATACCCAACAATACGTTTTCGTAACGTGCCGGTTCTTTGCCTTCTTCCAAAGCTTTTTCATTAGCTGTCATTACATCGCCGCGTTCGACTTGCTCACCGGTAATGAATTCGGTTTCACCTGAATCGACAATATTCACACGGCGCAGCATCTGACGGATGATGACTTCGATGTGTTTATCGGAAATCTTCACGCCTTGAAGACGGTAAACCTCTTGCACCTCTTGAACGATATAACGCGCCAGTGCTTCGATACCTTGCAGACGCAGAATATCATGCGGATCAACCGCTCCGTCTACGATGGTTTCACCGCGGTTTACCACTTGACCGTCGTGTACCAGAATTTGTTTCTCTTTGGAAATCAAAGTCTCGTATGCTACGCCGTCTACATCAGTGATAATCAGACGCTGTTTGCCTTTAGTCTCTTTACCGAATGAAACGGTACCGGTGATTTCTGCCAACATACCTGCATCTTTCGGCACACGTGCTTCAAACAACTCGGCAACGCGCGGCAGACCACCGGTAATATCGCGGGTTTTGGAAGAGGCTTGCGGGATACGCGCCAATACGTCGCCTTTACCAAGTTCCTGACCTTCGCGCACGGTAATCACTGCACCCACAGGGAATGCCATAGATACCGGAGTAGAGGTACCCGGAATGCAGATTTCCAGACCGTTTTCATCCAACAGTTTTACAGTAGGACGCAGCAGTTTGGATGCGCTGCCGGAGCGGCGCTTGCCGTCGATAACCACCAAGGTAGACAAACCGGTTACATCGTCAGTTTGTTTGGCAACGGTTACGCCCTCTTCCACGTTTTCGAATTTCACCCAACCTGCGTGTTCGGTAATCATCGGACGGGTATGCGGATCCCAGGTTGCCAACGTTTGACCGGCTTTAATGGCTTCACCATCTTGAACCATCAAGATAGCACCGTAAGGCACTTTGTGGCGTTCGCGTTCACGACCGATGTCATCATGGATAACGACTTCGCAAGAGCGGCCGATAACAACCAATTCGCCTTTGTTGTTGGCAACATAACGCATTTGGCTGCTGAATCGTGCGGTACCGTTGGATTTGGCTTCAACTTGGCTGGCTGCTGCCGCACGGGATGCCGCACCACCGATGTGGAACGTACGCATGGTCAACTGAGTACCCGGTTCACCGATAGACTGAGCGGCAATCACGCCGACTGCCTCACCGGCATTAACCAGTTTGCCGCGTGCCAAGTCGCGACCGTAACAGTGTGCACACAAGCCATGGCGGGTTTTACAAGTAATTGGGGTACGGACTTTGACTTCATCGACACCGGATTGGTCAATCATATCCACCAGTTTTTCAGTCAACAACGTACCGGCTTCAACCAAGGTCTCGCCACTTGACGGATCGACAACGTCAGACGCGGTAACACGACCCAAAATACGATCGCGCAATGCTTCAATCACATCACCACCTTGTACGACTGCCTTCATGACAAAGCCGTCTGAAGTACCACAATCGTCTTCAACAACGACCAAGTCTTGAGTTACGTCTACCAGACGACGGGTCAGGTAACCGGAGTTCGCGGTTTTCAATGCGGTATCCGCCAAACCCTTACGCGCACCGTGGGTCGCAATAAAGTATTGCAATACGGTCAAACCTTCGCGGAAGTTTGAGGTAATCGGCGTTTCAATAATCGAGCCGTCTGGTTTTGCCATCAAACCACGCATACCGGACAACTGTTTAATCTGAGCCGCAGAACCACGAGCACCAGAGTCTGCCATCATATAGATGGAGTTGAATGACTCTTGATCGACTTCGTTGCCATCACGATCGATAACTTTTTGTTTGGACAAGTTATCCATCATCGCTTTAGCAATTTTATCGCCGGCACGACCCCAAATATCCACCACTTTGTTGTAGCGTTCGCCATTGGTTACCAAACCTTGACGGTATTGGTCTTCGATTTCTTTAACCTCGGCATTGGCTTCAGCCAACAAGGCCGCTTTTTCTTTCGGAATCTCCATGTCGTCAACAGCAATGGAAATACCGCCTTTGGCTGCGAATCCGAAACCGGTATACATCAAGTGGTCGGCGAAGATAACCGTATCGCGCAAACCGCATAGGCGGAACGATGCGTTAATCAGCTTGGAAATTTCTTTTTTCTTCAGCGCTTTGTTGATGTATTCGAACGGCAGGCCTTTAGGCAGGATTTCGCTCAACAATGCACGACCGACAGTCGTTTCGTAACGGATAACGACTGGCTCGAATTCGCCGGCTTCGTTTTTCACCCATTCACGCAGCCGTACGGTAATTTTCGTACCCAGCTCAACCTGTTTGGTATGGTATGCACGATGCACTTCTTTCACATCAGCAAACAGACTGCCCTCACCTTTGGCATTGATGCGGTCGCGGGTCATGTAGTACAGACCCAATACGATGTCTTGGGAAGGTACGATAATCGGTTCGCCGTTGGCAGGAGACAATACGTTGTTTGAAGCCAGCATCAGGGTGCGCGCTTCCATTTGCGCTTCCAAGCTCAATGGAACGTGTACCGCCATTTGGTCACCGTCAAAGTCGGCGTTAAACGCGGCACATACCAACGGATGCAGCTGAATGGCTTTACCTTCAATCAGGATGGGTTCAAACGCTTGAATACCCAAACGGTGCAGGGTCGGCGCACGGTTCAGCATAATCGGATGTTCGCGGATGACTTCTTCCAAGATGTCCCATACTTCTGGTACTTCTTGTTCTACCAATTTTTTCGCTGCTTTAACGGTAGAGGCCAGACCTTGTTTTTCCAGTTTATGGAAAATGAACGGTTTGAACAGTTCCAAAGCCATTTTTTTCGGCAGACCGCATTGGTGCAGACGCAGGTACGGACCTACAGTAATCACGGAACGACCGGAGTAGTCCACACGTTTACCCAGCAGGTTTTGACGGAAACGACCGCCCTTACCTTTAATCATGTCGGCCAACGATTTCAGCGGACGTTTGTTGGCACCGGTCATGGCTTTACCGCGACGGCCATTATCCAACAGCGAGTCAACCGCTTCTTGCAACATACGTTTTTCGTTGCGAACAATGATGTCAGGAGCGTGCAACTCCAACAGACGTTTCAGACGGTTGTTACGGTTGATGACGCGACGGTACAAATCGTTCAAATCGGAAGTGGCAAAACGACCACCGTCCAACGGAACCAGAGGACGCAAATCAGGCGGCAATACCGGCAGCACGTCCATAATCATCCACTCCAGTTTCATACCGGAACGGTGGAAGGCTTCCAACACTTTCAAGCGTTTGGCGATTTTTTTAATTTTGGTATCAGAACCGGTCGACTCAAGCTCTTGGCGCAGGATTTCGATTTCGCCTGCTACATCCAAGGTGCGCAACAATTCGCGGATACCTTCCGCACCCATTTTGGCATCGAAATCGTCGCCGTATTCGTCCAGTTTGTTGTAGTAGTCATCTTCAGTCAGCAATTGACGGCGTTGCAGCGGAGTCATGCCGGGGTCGGTCACAACAAATGCTTCAAAGTACAATACGCGCTCGATGTCGCGCAAAGTCATGTCCAACACCATACCCAAACGAGAAGGCAGGGATTTCAAGAACCAAATGTGTGCCACAGGCGCGGCCAATTCGATATGACCCATGCGTTCGCGGCGCACTTTGGACAAAGTTACTTCCACGCCACATTTTTCACAGGTTACACCTTTAAATTTCAAGCGTTTATATTTTCCGCACAAGCACTCGTAGTCTTTGACCGGACCAAAGATTTTGGCGCAGAACAGACCGTCACGCTCAGGTTTGAACGTACGATAGTTGATGGTTTCAGGCTTTTTAACTTCGCCGTAAGACCATGAACGGATGGTTTCGGGAGAAGCAATGCCGATTTTGATGGCATCAAACTCTTCTTCCATGCCGGCAGTTTGCAACGGATTAAATAAGTTCAACAAATTCATTTTTGCTCCTTGAAGGAAGTATTTTTACCGCGTGGCGGATTTTCGATATTGGAAACGGTACGTTGCGGTTTCAGACGACCTGATATTTTCAGATTTCGATTAATTCATTCTTATTCTGCAACCGCTTTTTCAGACGGCCTAGAGAGGCCGTCTGAAAACTTCTGTTTAGTAACGTTCCAAATCGATATCCAAGCCCAGTGAGCGAATCTCTTTAACCAATACGTTGAAGGACTCAGGCATACCGGCATCGATTTTGTGTTCGCCTTTGACAATGTTCTCGTACATTTTGGTACGGCCTGTTACGTCGTCGGACTTCACGGTCAACATCTCTTGCAGGGTATAGGCTGCGCCGTATGCTTCCAGCGCCCAAACCTCCATCTCACCAAAACGTTGGCCACCAAACTGAGCTTTACCGCCCAGAGGCTGTTGAGTAACCAAACTATACGGACCGGTAGAACGCGCGTGCATTTTTTCGTCAACCAAGTGGTGCAGCTTCAGATAGTGCATCACACCTACTGTTACCTTGCGGTCAAACGGTTCGCCAGAGCGTCCGTCATACAGCGTGATTTGGGTTTTGCTGTCGTTAAAGCCCAGTTTTTCGACTTCAGGATCATCGCTCGGATAAGCCAAATTCAGCATTTCGCGGATTTCGGATTCTTTCGCACCGTCAAACACCGGCGATGCGAAAGATGCGCCTTTACGCAGATTGGAAGCCAGTTCAATGATTTCTTCATCTGTCAGGGCATCCAAATCTTCTTTCTTACCGCTGCCGTTGTAGAGTTTGTTCAAGAACTCGCGTAGCTCGCTGGCTTTGCGTTGCTCTTTCAGCATACGGTCGATACGCTCGCCAATACCTTTTGCCGCCCAACCCAAGTGAACTTCCAAAATCTGACCGATGTTCATACGGGAAGGTACGCCCAACGGATTCAGTACGATGTCCACAGGACGACCGTCCGCCATGTAAGGCATGTCTTCTACAGGCAGAATGCGCGATACCACACCTTTGTTACCGTGGCGGCCCGCCATTTTGTCACCTGCTTGCAGACGGCGTTTGATGGCGATAAAGACTTTCACCATTTTTTGTACGCCTGGTTGCAACTCGTCGCCTTGGGTCAGTTTTTTCTTTTTGATTTCGTACAATTCGTCCGCTTCTTCGCGTTTTTGTTGCAGACTCAATTTAATCAGTTCTAATTGTTTGGCCAAATCTTCATCAGCCAAACGGATATCGAACCAATCGTGTTTGCTAGGCAAACCCGCCAGATATTCTGTCGAAATTTCGCTGCCTTTAGCCAGCTTCATCGGACCGCCGTTGGCTTTT
>NZ_KV812057.1:0-651 GCF_001813335.1 Neisseria sp. HMSC055H02
TCTAACAATATTCTGATAGGCAACAGCGGCAACAACCGCTTGAGTGGTGAAGAAGGCAACGATTTCCTGTACGGCATGGGCGGCAACGACACCCTGTCAGGTGGCAATGGAAATGATCACCTCAACGGAGGAGACGGAGATGACTATCTTGCAGGCGGCTTGGGTAGCGACACCATCATAACAGGTGCAGGCAGAGACACTGTCGCCTTTACTGCAGCAGATATTCGTGAAGGCAGCATAGATCGTTTGCTCGACTTTAACCCTGAGACGGATAAACTCGACCTATCTGGTATGCGTTCATTGCTGACTGGCAGCAACGCCAATTTGAGCTGGTCAAAGATGTTCGTTTACAAAGACCCTGAGGTCATTCTCCAAAAAGACCATCCTTATCTCATCTTTGATACAGAGCAGCAGACTCTTGCTTATCGTGCAGCAGGTTCAAGCAGTAGCACCGTATTTGCCAAATCCGATAGCGACGATCCATCAAAATGGTTGGATGCATCCAATATCATCGGATAAAGACCCGTGAAAAAGAACCGACAGTTTGAAATGAATCTGCTTTTTAAACTCCAAAGCAAAGATTTAAAATAAACATTATTTGAAACAAATCGTCAGTTCATTCTAAGCTGATTCAATAAAAACGTCGTCTAA
>NZ_KV812058.1:0-286 GCF_001813335.1 Neisseria sp. HMSC055H02
CAAGGCGCCACAGCAATCAGACAAAAGCAGCTCACCGCCACACCCATGTCGGCAGCACGGCCGGACAAACCACCATCCGAAGCGGCGGAGATACCACCCTCAAAGGCGCGCAAATCATCGGCAAAGGCATAGGGTTGGACGCACAAAGCCTCCGCATCCGAAGCGTTCAAGACACAGAAACCTATCAGGGCAAACAGCAAAACGGCAACGTCCAAGTTACCGTCGGCTACGGACTCAGTGCAAGCGGCAGTTACAGCCAAAGCAAAGTCAAAGCAGACCATGCCTC
>NZ_KV812059.1:0-11274 GCF_001813335.1 Neisseria sp. HMSC055H02
AGGCTTTTATGAGTGTCCAAGATTTGGGGGGCAGTTCATTTTTCAGACGACCTTTTTTCATTGAACAAGAAAAATAATAATCTCGCTAAGTACCAAACAAAACTCAGTGCCATTTGAATAATTTCAATTTTTTTCATAAATTCAATTAAAAAGCATTATTTTATCTGGCAACTCTGCTACCGCACTATCTTTGTCCGCATGTGGCGGCAGCTCTTATTCTGCTGTTTACGACGAATACGGAAAAGCCTTTGCCGACATTCCTAAAGGCGGTTGATGCAGGCATAAAAGACCTGATGCAAAAATCATTTGAGCAAACTAAAGCAGCCTTGAAAGATATGCCTGCCGATCAAAGAGACGCTACCTGTAAAGCAGCTTTGGATGGATTGAAAGGTGATGCCCCTGCCGCTTCTCCTGAAGATAAAGCCTAAGAGGCAAAAGAAGCTGCCGAAGAAGCGAAAGACGCTGCGGTAGAAGCCAAAGACGAGGCTGCGGCAGCTAAAGAAGAAGCTAAATAATACGAGACATCTTATAGCGAAAACGGATTCCGACTACTCAGAATCCGTTTTTTTTATTTATACCTTTCAATCTGCAATTTGCTTTCAGACGACCTTTAAGGTGGTCTGAAAATTTAAAACGGCAAACCTTCAATTAGATGAACGCGCACACTCTACGATTTGATTTTAAAGTTCCGCATGATTTGCAGGTAGGTTGTGTGACGCAGCCACGCACACGGTCGGTTGGGGGTAAAGCTACGAAAAAGCAGTTTCGGCCAAAGTTGAGCATTAGTGTGACGTGAAAGAAGCGAAACAGGTTATCAAAGAATCCATCGAACGTTGGAACAAACAGGCATAATGGTTTGAAATCATGACAAGAAGTCGTCTAACAAATTGATTTTAATAAGTTTTCAGACGACCTTTTTTGATTTTTGCAGAGACAAACAAGGCAGGTTGAATTGTTTGGCCGCACTCTGGATTTTGCCGTAGCCGCAATTTGAAGAATGTAGGTCGGATTCCCGAATCCGACATTTATAGCGGTTTAAATTTAAACCGTTAAATTGTTGCCGACATAATCGGAAAAAGGCAGAGAGTTGAAGGTTTGTCGGATATTAGTATCCGACAAACCGTTTTCAGACGACATCAGAGGTCGTCTGAAAACTTTGAAGCGGCAAACCATGAATCAAATAACCGCGTGCGGTCGGTTTGGTAAGCAGGCTACGGCTTGCTGACGTTTTCAGGCGACATTGGAGATCGTCTGAAAAGCTTGGCGTAGGTCGGATTCTCAAATCCGACATTTTGGGCATTGTTGCAATGGATTGAAATGACGGGAGTTAAAGATTTTGTCGGATACAAGTATCCGACCTACGCTTGCTGTACGCGAAGCCGACATGTTCCACAAGCAGGCGCGATTTTGGGTTGGCGAGTTTGACGGTGAAAAAGAATGTGCCGCCGACAGTGAAGTTTCTGCGATAACGCGCCATAGGATTTTTGTTTGTGGTTTGGGTGTTGGAGAAGGAATGGTTTGTTGTTTTAAGGTTTAACTTTGTTGAAGTTGAGGTTTTCAGACGACATTGGAGGCCGTCTGAAAGGGCTAGCTTCAACGAAGTTAAAAGTTGAAACACGGTAACTCGTCAATCAACTAACCGCGTGCGTGCGTACCGCACACACACCCTACGCGTTGGTTTTGAAGTTCCGAGTGCTTCAAAGGTAGGGTGTGTGGCGCAGCCACGCACGCGATCGGTTGGATATGCAGGCTACGGCTTGCTAAGGCATATGTTGTACCCATCCGTTATATGTATTAAGATTAAAACAATTTTTTGCAATTTGTTGAATTTCATACTGAACATTATTAAATAAATTTTCTACCCTATATTTAGTGGCAGCAGGATAGTATTGCAAACCCGATTTTGTATTCCATACAATAACAATTCTTACTGCATCGCTACTTATCTCTCTAGAACGATCAGTTCTTTTGTAAACAGAAGAATAGATTAAAATCCAGGCTGCTTTATTTCTTAAATTAAATTTATATACATACTCCCAGATTGTGTTTGAAGAGTTACTTAATTCTTCAGAAACCTCCTCCCAATAAAGTAAATTACCTGTATTTGCAATATCACTTAAACATTTTTGAAACTCAGATTTCCAATACGGACGATATGCCATTGTTAGAACCTTTTTAATAAAATGGATATTATTTAGTTGTAATGTGATTAGCATTAACTAGATATACTTAGCTACATTTTCAGCTTTTTGACAAAAGTCTTGCACATCGAATTCAACTATACTTGCAGGTGTACTATAAAATTCCTTAACTGAAAAAATAATAATATGCGAATTATCTGCTTCGATACGAAAATTCATGTTTCTTTTTTCACGATGTTTAAATTTTGTTATTAGTTTCTCAAAACAAATATCACTATTTGGATTAGGTAAAATTGGTGTCGTGATAATTGATTGTCTTTCAGTTACATTTGCTGGTTGATACATTTTCCCACAATCCTCACCTAGACTTCTTTGAAAATCTGAATTTCTAAAATTTACATTTTCTCTATGGTCATCTCTGAAACGTAGAATTTCATTAACTATAAAATCAAAGCACTTGAGTGCCTCCTCGCTAACTATATTAGCATTTTTTAGTGAATTATTTTTATAAAACTTAATAAACTCAGACGAACATACTCTTAGCGTATTAATACTTTCCTTAATTTTAATGTCAAACATATTTACCTCGTTCAATGAATAATACTACGGTTTATCTTAAAACCACCTTCAAATACTTCCCAGTATAACTCTCCTGCACCTTCGCCACCTGCTCAGGGCTACCTTTCGCAATAATCCTTCCCCCACCGTCACCGCCTTCCGGCCCTAAGTCCACAATCCAATCCGCGGTTTTAATCACATCAAGATTATGCTCGATAATCACAATCGAGTTGCCTTTGCCTTTCAGACGACCTATGACTTCCAGCAGCAGCGCGATGTCGGCAAAGTGCAGGCCGGTGGTGGGTTCGTCGAGGATGTAGAGCGTTCTGCCGGTGTCGCGTTTGGAGAGTTCCAAGGCGAGTTTGACGCGCTGGGCTTCGCCGCCGGAGAGGGTGGTGGCGGATTGGCCGAGGCGGATGTAGCCGAGGCCTACGTCCATCAGGGTTTGTAGTTTGCGCGATACGGTGGGGACGGCGTCGAAAAATTCGCGGGCTTCTTCGACGGTCATGTCGAGGACTTGGCTGATGTTTTTGCCTTTGTATTGGATTTCGAGCGTTTCGCGGTTGTAGCGTTTGCCGTGGCAGACTTCGCAGGGGACGTACACGTCGGGCAGGAAGTGCATTTCGACTTTAATTACGCCGTCGCCTTGGCAGGCTTCGCAGCGGCCGCCTTTGACGTTGAAGGAGAATCTGCCGACGTTGTAGCCGCGTTCGCGCGAGAGGGGGACACCGGCGAAGAGTTCGCGGATGGGGGTGAACAGGCCGGTATAGGTGGCGGGGTTGGAGCGCGGGGTGCGGCCGATGGGGGATTGGTCGACGTTGATGACTTTGTCGAGGTGTTCGAGGCCGCGGATGTCGTCGTATGGGGCGGGTTCTTCTTGGGCGCGGTTGAGTTCGCGGGCGGTGATTTTGGCGAGGGTGTCGTTAATCAGGGTGGACTTGCCGCTGCCGGATACGCCGGTGATGCAGGTAATCAAACCGAGCGGCAGTTCGAGGGTGACGTTTTTGAGGTTGTTGCCGCGCGCGCCTTTGAGGACGAGTATCCGGTCGGGATTGACGGGTGTGCGTTCAGACGGCACGGCAATGGATTTTTTGCCGCTGAGGTATTGTCCGGTAACGGATTTTTCGCATTTGGCGACGTTTTCGGGCGTGTCGGCAATCAGTACGTTGCCGCCGTGTTCGCCCGCGCCGGGGCCCATATCGACGACGAAATCGGCTTCGCGGATGGCGTCTTCGTCGTGTTCGACCACAATCACGCTGTTGCCCAAATCGCGCAGGCGTTTGAGGGTGGCGAGCAGGCGGTCGTTGTCGCGCTGGTGCAGACCGATGGAGGGTTCGTCCAAAACGTACATCACGCCGGTTAAGCCGCTGCCGATTTGGCTAGCGAGGCGGATGCGCTGGGCTTCGCCGCCGGAGAGGGTTTCGGCGGAGCGGGAGAGATTCAGGTAATCCAGCCCGACGTTAATCAGGAAGCCGAGCCGTTCGGTGATTTCTTTGAGGATTTTTTCGGCGATTTGTTTTTTGTTGCCGTCCAAATCCAGCGTTTCAAAGAATTGGTGGGTTTTGGTCAGCGGCCAGGCGGAAACTTCGTGCAGCGGTTCGCCGCTGACGTAAACGTAGCGCGCTTCTTTGCGCAAACGTGCGCCGCCGCAGCTCGGGCAGGCGCGGTGGTTTTGGTATTCGCGCAGTTTTTCGCGCACGGTTTCGCTGTCGGTTTCGCGGTAGCGGCGTTCGAGATTGGGGATGATGCCTTCGAAGGCGTGGCTGCGGTTGAAGGTGGTGCCGCGTTCGGACAGGTAAGTGAAATCAATGACTTCTTTGCCCGAGCCGTGCAACACGACTTTTTTGACTTTTTCAGGTAGCGTTTCCCAAGCAGCCTGCACATCGAAACCGTAATGCCGCGCCAGCGACTGAATCATTTGGAAATAGAACTGGTTGCGCTTGTCCCAGCCGTCAATCGCGCCCGTTGCCAACGACAATTCGGGATGCGCGACCACTTTTTCGGGGTCGAAGAAATTAGTGTTGCCCAAGCCGTCGCAAGTCGGGCAGGAACCCATCGGGTTGTTGAACGAAAAGAGGCGCGGCTCTAATTCGGGCAGGCTGTACGAACACACGGGACAGGCGAAACGCGCGGAAAACCAATGTTCTTCGCCGCTGTCCATTTCCATTGCCAATGCGCGCTCGTTGCCGTGGCGCAGCGCGGTTTCAAAACTTTCCGCCAGCCGCTGCTTGATGTCCGCCTTCACTTTCACGCGGTCGATGACGACGTCGATATTGTGTTTGATGTTTTTTTCCAGCTTCGGCACTTCGTCAAGCTGATAGACTTCGCCATCCACGCGCACCCGCGCAAAGCCCTGCGCCTGTAAGTCGGCAAAGAAATCGACAAACTCGCCCTTACGCTCGCGTACCGCCGGCGCCAAAATCATCACGCGCGTGTCTTCCGGCAGCTTCAACACAGCATCGACCATCTGCGACACGGTCTGGCTGGATAGCGGCAGATTGTGTTCGGGGCAATACGGCGTGCCGACGCGGGCGTACAAAAGGCGCAAGTAATCATGGATTTCCGTAACCGTGCCGACGGTAGAACGCGGGTTATGGCTGGTGGATTTTTGCTCAATGGAAATCGCGGGCGACAGACCCTCGATCAAATCGACGTCGGGTTTGTCCATCATCTGCAAAAACTGCCGCGCATAGGCGGACAGGCTCTCGACATAACGCCGCTGCCCTTCGGCATACAGCGTGTCAAACGCCAGCGACGATTTGCCGCTGCCCGACAGCCCCGTGACTACCACCAGCTTGTGGCGCGGAATGTCCAAATCGACGTTTTTCAAATTATGCGTGCGCGCGCCGCGGATGCGGATGGTGTCGTTGTCGCGGGCTTCTGAGTGGGGAGTTTTGCTGTCGTTTTGATGATGGTGGTTACACATGGTCGGACTGTCTTAAGCGGCTAAAATAAAACGGCTATTGTAACACTTTTCGCTTGGGTTTCAGATTGCGGAAGGTCGTCTGAAAAGCGGAGGAGACAGGTTTTCAGACGACCTTCTTTCGCATTCCGTCCGAAAAACGGGCGCAGCCGCTAAAAGCGTATCGGATTCCGTTATAATGGCGGCGATTTGAATAAAATTTGAATAGAAAAGGATTGATTTATGAACCGTCTGTACCCCCACCCGATTATCGCCCGCGAGGGCTGGCCGTTTATCGGCGGCGGTTTGGTATTGAGTTTGCTGGTGTCTGCCTGCTGCGGCTGGTGGTCGCTACCGTTTTGGATTTTCACCGTATTTGCCCTGCAATTTTTCCGCGATCCCGCCCGCGAAATCCCGCAAGATCCCGAAGCGATTTTAAGCCCTGTTGACGGACGCGTCGTCGTCGTCGAGCGCGCGCGCGATCCTTACCGTGATACCGAAGCGTTGAAAATCAGCGTGTTCATGAACGTCTTCAACGTCCACTCGCAAAAATCGCCTGCCGACTGCACCGTAACCGCCGTCGAATACAATAAAGGCAAATTCCTCAACGCCGATTTGGACAAAGCCAGTACCGAAAACGAACGCAACGCCGTACTGGCGACCACTGCGTCAGGCCGCGAAATCACTTTCGTCCAAGTCGCAGGCTTGGTTGCCCGCCGCATTTTGTGTTACACCAAAGCAGGCGAGAAACTGGCGCGCGGCGAACGCTACGGCTTTATCCGCTTCGGTTCGCGCGTCGATATGTATCTGCCGGTTGACGCGCAGGCACAAGTTGCCATCGGCGACAAAGTAACCGGCGTGCGCACTGTTTTGGCGCGCCTGTCGCTCCAAGCCCCTGAAGCTGCGGCACCGACTGAATCCGCAAGCGCCGCACAAACGCAAACGCGCGCTCCGGCGCAAACCGCTGCCGAAGTTGCTCAATCCGAAATCGAAGCGGCTGCCGATAAAGTCCGCAATGCCGCTAAGCAGGCTTTAAAGGATTAAAACCTTCCCACAAACAAAAAGGTCGTCTGAAAATGAGTCGAGCGGGTCGCGCTCAAACCTTTCAGACGACCTTTTTATATGGTTGCAAGGACAAAAGACATCCGTCCTTACCATCCCCTGTCCGAATATCCTGAATCTTGCGGAACAGAGTAACCGCCCTCTTCCGATGCAGGCGGATAAGAACCCGGATACACACCGTCGTCTGAAACAGGATGGCGGTTTTTACCTTTATCCTTTTCTTTGTCTTTCTTTTTATCTCTGTCGGGAATGACGGCATCAATAACTGCGCCCGTACCTTTGACGACAACCTTGCCCGCCGTCATGACGGTCGTTGCCGCCAAATCGACTGCCGCCCTGACGACGCAGCCGTTCAGCGCCAGGCGGACCAAAGGCAGAAGCAAGGTTTTCATCTTCATTTTCATGAATGCGAACATCCGCAATGACCGTCATGCCCGCCATCACAGCCCGCCGCGTGTTCGTGCCACGCGTCATCGTCGCCGTCAAACTCTTCCATTTCGTCAAACTCACCGTTTTCGACCAATTCGACCAGCTCTTCCAAACTTTGCGCCCCTTCCACCCAAAAACATGGAATATCGGGCGGCGTATCGGATGCCAGCAGGGCTGCATCGCCCTCGTGCCAAGCTATCCAATAGCCGTTGGCCGTTTGAACAAATTGCGCGTCGGGATGAATGGTTTCGCCTTCGGTGCCAACCAGCATACGCTCGGCAATTTCAGTCTGATAAGGCAGGATGTTCATAATCTTCTTTCTACGGTCGGTAAAATCCATATTGTAGCCGAAATTTCTACTTTCATTGCGTCCCGCCCATTCCTGCTTGAAGCTTTGTTTCAGGCGGCGCATAATCCCCGATTATTTTCAATAAATCATCCACTGCAAAGGAAATCGGATGCAAAACTACCTGACCCCCAATTTTTCATTCGCCCCCATGATTCCCGAACGCGCCCTCGGCAGCCGCGTCTGGGATACCGAAGGCCGTGAATACATCGACTTGTCGGGTGGCATTGCGGTCAACGCGTTGGGACACTGCCATCCCGATTTGATTGCCGCGCTGGCGGAGCAGTCGCAAAAATTGTGGCACATTTCCAATATCTACACCACCAAACCCGCACAGGAATTGGCGCAAAAGCTGGTAGAACATACCTTTGCCGACAAAGTGTTTTTCTGCAATTCCGGCGCGGAAGCCAACGAAGCCGCGCTGAAACTGGCGCGAAAATATGGGCGTGATCATTTTGGTGAACACAAAACCGAAATCATCTCCTGCCTGAACAGCTTCCACGGACGAACGCTGTTTACCGTCTCTGTCGGCGGCCAGCCCAAATACAGCAAAGACTATGCGCCGCTGCCGCAAGGCATTACCCATGTTCCGTTCAACGATATTGCCGCATTGGAAGCTGCCATCAACGAAAACACTTGCGCCGTAATCATCGAGCCGATTCAAGGCGAAAGCGGCATCCTGCCTGCCACGCAGGAATATCTGCAAGCCGCGCGCCGTTTGTGCGACGAACACGGCGCATTGCTGATTTTGGACGAAGTGCAAACCGGTATGGGGCATACGGGCAAACTGTTTGCCTACGAGCATTACGGCATTACGCCCGACATCATCAGCTCCGCCAAAGCATTGGGCGGCGGCTTCCCTATCGGCGCGATTCTGACCACTGACAAAATCGCGCCGACCTTCGGACCGGGGACGCACGGTTCTACTTTCGGCGGCAATCCGATGGCGTGCGCCGTTGGTAGTCGTGCGTTCGACATTATCAACGCGCCGGAAACCTTAGCTCATGTTGAAAAACAAGGACAAAAATTTCAGACGACCCTGCGGGAATTGGGCGAGAAAACCGGCGTGTTTAAAGAGGTCCGCGGTATGGGGCTGCTCATCGGCTGTGTGTTGGCGGACAAATACAAAGGCCGCGCTTCGGAAATTACCGCCGCTGCATTGAAACACGGCCTGATGGTATTGGTTGCCGGAGCCGACGTCGTGCGCTTCGCCCCCAGCCTGCTGCTAAACGATGAAGATATGGCGGAAGGGCTGAAACGCTTGGAGGCTGCATTAACTGAATGGATAGCCTGATTTAAGAAATTATGAACCAAGGCTTTCTTGGTGATTTCAAAAATTTTTCAATCACCATGGCTTATTTACATTAAAGGTCGTCTGAAGACAAACAAAACAGGTTTTCAGACGACCTTTTTTGTACCTTTCCTTCATCATATAAAACAACATTTCCCTACATTGTCTGTCATTTGATGTTTGTTAAAAATTTTGCCGACTATTCGTGTTACGCTTCGCAAACAAATTGATTTTTCAAGGGAAAGGAGCAGGATATGCCGTCATTGAGAACGCAAATCGCCGGTTTTTCTTTTGACAACTGTCTGATGAACGCCGCAGGCGTGGCGTGTATGACCGTAGAAGAATTGGAAGAAGTCAGGCAATCCGCCGCGGGCAGCTTCGTCACCAAAACGGCGACGCTGGAAGCGCGTGCGGGCAATCCCGAACCGCGTTACCGCGATGTACCGCTGGGCAGCATCAACTCCATGGGTTTGCCGAATCAAGGCATTGATTACTATTTGGATTATTTGCTGAGCCTTCAAGAATCGCAGCCCGAACGGACATTTTTCCTCTCGCTGGTCGGTATGTCGCCCGATGAAACACACACGCTGCTGAAAAAAGTGCAAAACAGCGGGTTTAAAGGCATTACCGAACTCAACCTTTCCTGTCCGAACGTCCCCGGCAAGCCGCAAATCGCCTACGACTTTGAAACGACCGAGCGGATTTTGGGCGAAGCCTTCGGCTACTTCGACAAGCCTTTAGGCATCAAACTGCCGCCGTATTTCGACATCGTCCATTTCGACCAAGCGGCGGAAGTGTTCAACCGCCATCCGCTGAAATTCGTCAACTGCGTCAATTCCATCGGCAACGGCATGTATATCGAAGACGAATCCGTTGTGATCCGACCTAAAAACGGCTTTGGAGGCATAGGCGGCGAATACATCAAACCGACCGCGCTTGCCAACGTCCACGCGTTCTACCAAAGATTGAATCCGTCCATCCAAATCATCGGTACAGGCGGCGTTTATACCGGTCGCGATGCGTTCGAACATATCTTGTGCGGCGCGAGCATGGTGCAAATCGGTACGGCGCTGCATCAGCAAGGTGTCGAAGTTTTCGAACGCGTTTCGCTTGGCTTGAAAGCCATCATGGTACAAAAAGGCTACGAGACGCTCGAAGACTTCAAAGGCAAACTGAAATATCTGGGGTAAGTCTGCTCGGATGAAGGGGAAAAGGTCGTCTGAAAACCTGAATCGGGCTTTCAGACGACCTTAGTATTTACGCATTCAGAAATACTCTTCATCTCCCGAACCCGGGTAACTTGCCAAACAACCATTTTCTTTACATGCAAAGCTTTTCTGCGCTTTTTGATTGACATCCCATTCCCAAGAACGGTAAGCGGATCAACACCATCTACGAAAGCGGAACGAACCAATAAGAATCTTTTTCGCTGCCATATTTTTCTTTTACCCCACTAAAAGCGAAGTCATACTGAGCGAACCTGCGACAAGGTTGTCGTTGAAAAACGTAATGGCATCATCCGGTTCGCGCAATGCCATGATGCAAAGAAAAGGCAGATAATGTTCCGGCGTCGGCACGGAGAGCATCGCCTTTTCGCCCAGCCGTTCGTAATGAATCAAAGTGTCGTCATCCCGCTCAACAATCGCCTGATTGACCGCTTCGCGGAACGCAAACGCCCAATCATAACCCGCGCCGATTTGATTGATATGCGCCCTGCTCATCACGCTCAGATTATGGATAATATTGCCGCTGCCGATAATCAACACACCCTGTTCGCGCAAGGCGGATAATTTTTTCGCCAAATTGAAATGCCATTCCGCCGATTGCGAACGGTTCAGGCTGAGTTGTACCACAGGAATATCAGCATCAGGATACAGAAATTTCAACACCGCCCACGCACCATGATCAAAACCGCGTGTCGGGTTCAGTCCGACATTTTCCGGCTGCAATAACGAGCGCACCTGCTCCGCCAATTCGGGCGAACCGGGCGCCGGATACTGAACTTGGCTCAGCTCTTCAGGAAATCCGTAAAAATCGTAAATCATTTCAGGATGTTCGCCCGATGTAACCTGCAAACGGCTGCTGTACCAATGCGCTGAAATCATCAAAATCGCTTTGGGTTTGGCAAACTTTTGCGTAATCAGGCTGAGATTTTGGTTGAACGGATTTTCCTTATCCAACACATTCATCGGACTACCATGCCCAACAAACAATACAGGCATTTTTTTCATCATTGCCTCCTTAAAATATTTGATGAGGCGGATTGTACGGATAAATGATTAAGCAATAAATCTCAATTTATGAACAATATAATTTCCCAATAGGAAATGATGAAGTATTCTTTGGCTTTGCTGCAAAGTTAAAAAGAGGTCCGAAGATTCGGATTTCAATAGCAATACCTAAATCAATCTAACAAATCTGCCTAAAAGCACTTAATTCTATGACTGATAACTCAACGCCAGAATATTATTTTTTAATAGCAAATTGAGACCTTTGCAAAAAAGCCTTTCCCCCAACAGCCGAAACCCAAACACAGGTTTTCGTC
>NZ_KV812060.1:0-30401 GCF_001813335.1 Neisseria sp. HMSC055H02
TCGGGGGAAAAGGAATTTTGCAAAGGTCTCTATTTGGGAAACCAGCGCATCCAAGTCGTGAAGGTAGGCAGAGGCTTTGGGACTGTTGATGATTACGACGACAATCATCGGCTTGTCGCCCAGCCAGTAGCCTGCCAGTGCCCGCACGTTTTTGAGCGTGCCGGTTTTCAGACGTAGGCGGCTGCCGGGTTGCTTCAGGCGTTTTTTCAATGTTCCGTCCTGTCCGGCAATCGGCAGCGTGTCGATAAATTCTTGTTTAAACGGGCTGAAATAGGCTTTTTCCAGCATTTGCCCCATCATGTGCGCGGTAACGCGCTCGCTTCTCGATAAGCCCGAACCGTTTTCCAAAACCAGGTTTTCCGTATCTACCCCTGCAGTCGCCAATTCCAGGGAAACCGCTTCCGCTGCTTTTCTGCGTGCGGTTTCGCTGTCGCCGTTGCCGCCAAGTTTTAAGAATACGGACCGTGCAATCAGGTTGTTGGAATGTTTATTCATATCAGTCAGTATGTCTGACAACGGTTTGGAGCGCGAAACTGCCAGCGTTTTTGCGTTACTCGGTGCAGGAGCGGTTTTGAGGTCGTCTGAAATCGTACCGCCGAGTGCGCGCCATTGATTTACAAAGCTTTTGTGTGCAAATTCTACGGAGGAGAGCATATTGATATGCATTTCTTTGCCTAAACAACTCTCCGGAACCTTACCGCCGATATGTAGCTTCCCATCGGAATAGTTGGCACGCATATGATTTTGCAATGCGCCGCATTTCAAAGCGTTTGACAGTACGGTTTTGTTTTCAATAGGAATATCGGGTAGGGGAGGCGAGGTCTCGACGGTAATGCCGCCTGCACCATCTGACTGCGGCCTGAGCCAGACAACCTTGTAAGCCAGCATATTCGGATCGGGGGCGGTCATAAACGGTGAACCTGCGTCGGATTCGAAATCCGGAGGGTTGCCGACGGTACCCCAGAGATGGCGGTCAAGTACCAGGCTGCCTTTAATATGCCTGATGCCTTTGTTTTGCAGTTGTTGCAGGGCATCCTTCAGCCCGTCTTGGTCGAACACGGGATCGCCGCTGCCTACCCAATAAATATCGCCTTCCAGCGTATCGCCGTTGATTATGCCTTCACTTTTAAATTCCGTAGCCCAGCGGTAATCCTTGCCCAAAGCTTTGAATGCCGCAAATGCTGTTAACAACTTCATCGTTGATGCGGGATTGACCGCTTCTCCGACTCTGTGCGACTCAATAATTTTGCCGCTATCCAGTTCTTGAACGTAGACGGAGATTTCGTCCGGCGGGATTTTGCCGAGATTCAAGGCGTAGGCAGAGAACGGTATTAGGCACAAATACCATGCAGCCACCGTTTTTTTCCAATTCATAATTATTCAGACTTTTTGAAAAATACATTAGGCATTATTATAAAATAAAGCACCGTTGTAGTAAAAATAGGCATACTTTTAGTCGAAGCAATGAAATTCTGCCATTTGCAGTCAACCTAATCAAATACAAAAATCAATTCGAGATAGAAATGATTTTGCTTGAATTTAGATGTCAAAGACGATACGAAAATTCGAACAGCATTTGAAATCATAGTATCTTTAATATTTTAAATTTATATTCGGTAGTTTTGTAAAAAATGAAATTATAATGCAAGTATATATTTTAAAATACATATCGTATTTTAATGTAACGGTTGTCAGAATATTAAGTATATGAATATTAAAAAAATAAAGAAAATGAGAAAATATACCCGGATATATTTGATTTATTGATTTTTATCTGATAGTTTAAAAAAACTGTGTTATATTATGAAATAAACCATTTGTTTATTTCGGAATAATAAAGATAGTCTGGAAGAAGAGCATGAAAGATACAGCTAATTTCATCCGCGACGACATCAAAGCCATGTCCGCCTACCGAATTGCCGACTTGCCCGAAGGCTTCATCAAGCTGGATGCAATGGAAAGCCCGTATCATCCGTTTGCCCGTTTTCCCGAGCTGTCAAACGAATGGCTGCGGCTGATTGCCCAAGCGCAGATTCATCTTTACCCCAATCCCGCCGCCAGCGGGATGCAGGAAACTTTAAGAAAAGCCTTCGATATTCCTGAATCTGCCGCCATCGCTTTAGGAAACGGCTCGGACGAGTTAATCCAATTCATGACCCTGCTCGTTGCCCAATCCGGCGCGACCATGCTGGCGGTAGAGCCGAGTTTCGTGATGTATCGGCACAATGCCGAGCTGTACGGCATGAATTATGTCGGCGTACCGCTCAATGAAGATTTCACGCTTGATTTGCCCGCCGTTTTATCCGCCATTGACAAACATCAGCCCGCGCTGATTTTCATCGCCTATCCGAACAATCCGACAGGCGTATGCTTCCGCCGCGAAGAAGTCGAAGCCATTATCCGCGCGGCGCGCGGCATCGTCGTTGTCGATGAAGCATACGGCGCATTCAGCCGCGACAGTTTTCTGCCGCAGGCGGGCAGCGTTGAAAATCTGGTCGTGATGCGCACCATCAGCAAAATCGGTTTTGCCGGACTGCGCATCGGCTATGCGGCAGGAAGCCCCGCCGTAATGGACGAGCTGGCGAAAATCCTGCCGCCCTACAATATGAACCAATTAAGCTTGGCGACCGCCAAATTCGCCCTGCAACACCATGACGCGATTCAGACGACCATCGATATTTTGAAAGCCGAGCGCGAGCGCGTTTTCAACGAATTGTCCGCCATAGGTCGTCTGAAAGCCTTCCCCAGCGAAGCGAATTTCATTACCGTGCGCGTTCCCGATGCAGACGCATTGTTTAACACGCTTAAAGAAAACCGCATCCTGATTAAGAAACTCCACGGCACGCATCCGCTTTTGGCGCAGTGCGTCCGCATTACCATCGGCAGCCCCGGGCAAAACGATGCCGTACTGGACATTATCCGCAAGCTTTATGCCTGATTTTTTAAAATTTCACAGAGAGTAAACCTATGACCATCACTCAACTCCACCTTGCCAATTTCCTGCAGCTTGTCGAAGAAGCAGGCTCGCTGACCAAACTTGCCCGCAAATGCGGTTACGACAACGCGGCATCCCTGTCCCAACTGAAACGCCGCCTTGAAGAGCAGGCAGAAGACGAAAAAGCGCGCGGCATCCGCCCCAGCCTTGCCGCCAAACTCGAAGCCGGCATGCACAAACGCAAAGGCTGGTTAAACCGCGACCACAGCAAAGATAAAGAAAAAGCCGCAGCCGCCGAAGCCGCCCGCCAAGAGCGTGCCGCCCAAGAAGCCGCAGTCGCTGCACCGGCATTCCATATGCCCGCAGAAGGCCGCGCAGTCAGCATCACCCGCAACACCAGCGAAACCCAAATCACCCTCAGCCTCAACCTCGACGGCACCGGACAATACCGCCTCGACACCGGCGTCCCCTTCCTTGAGCATATGCTTGCCCAAGTCGCCCGCCACGGCATGATCGACCTCGACATCACCTGCAAAGGCGATTTGCACATCGACGACCACCACACCGTCGAAGACATCGGCATCGTACTCGGACAAGCCCTGAAACAAGCCTTGGGCAGCAAAGCCGGCATCCGCCGCTACGGTCATGCCTACGTTCCGCTCGACGAAGCCTTGAGCCGCGTTGTCATCGATCTCTCCGGCCGCCCAGGACTCGTCTACAACATCGACTTCACCCGCGCCCTCATCGGACGTTTTGACGTTGACCTGTTTGAAGAATTCTTCCACGGCGTCGTCAACCACAGCATGATGACCCTGCACATCGACAACCTCAGCGGCAGCAACGCCCACCACCAAGCCGAAACCGTATTCAAAGCCTTCGGCCGCGCCCTGCGCATGGCGGCAGAATACGACCCGCGTATGGCAGGACAAACCCCGTCCACCAAAGGCACCTTGAGCGACGAATCCGTTGCCGTTGAAGTTACCGTTGAAGAAGAAGCGCAAAGCGAAGCGTAATCCGCTTTAAAAAAGGTCGTCTGAAAACCGGAAAATAGGTTTTCAGACGACCTTTGAACATGATAAGGACGCTTAATTATTGGTGTCTTTTGCTGTTTTATGTTTTAAATAAGACGAGATTGCGGAAAGTATGGGGAATGTACTGAATCTTTGATACCGTTTCAGTCGTCAACCATCATTCCCGCTTGCATAGAAATAACGAAGCAGGAAATTTCTGTCTAAATGACGATAAAAGAAAAGGTCGTCTGAAAACCTGTTTTCTAGTTTTCAGACGACCTTTTGGCAGATTGAAGGATGGTTTATTGACGTTTCGCGCCGTAACCGCCGATTAAGTGTTCGCTGCCGTCTTTGTTTTGCAGGCCGTAGGTGCCGCCGATTTCTGCGGCGGACGGACCGAAGAATTTACCGCTCAAATTACCTTTCAAGCCGGCTGCGGCAGCTTCGACCTTGCCGAGGAAGAGGTTGCCGTTTTCCCATTTTGCCGTACCTTTCATGTCGTATTTTTCATCGGCTTCGGTTACACGGCGGCCGTTGGTATCGAGAGAATGGAATTGGGAGTTGGCAGTCTCAAAACGCACGCCTTTCAAGCCGAAATCGACGATGGCTTTGACATTGGCGGTCAGCTGACGGCTTTGATCTTCTTTCACAACGTAGGCTGTGGTCAGGCCGTTGTAAGTTGCTGTGCCGCTGGCAGGGAGGGCGGTAAATTTGGTTTCATCGCCCAAGCTTTGATAGCCGTGAATCACACCGGAGTTCGGATCGATATAGTGAGCGAAAGTTTGGTAAGTCCAACCGGCTGCGGCAGGATCGTGCATAACAATTTGCGTACCATCGACAAAGCGGATGACGTAAATCCCATCAAATCGTTTGTCAAACACCAAGCCATCGGCATCGGTACGGAAATAGGCAATTTGATTCGTTGCATCTTGAGTATATTTTGTCAAACCTGCACGGAGTTGACGGTTTAAGTCATATAATTCTGACAGCTCTTTAATCTTGGCTTCAATTTCTGCAATTTTGTTTGTATCAATGCCTTCAGTACCACCTTCTTTTGCTTTTTTAAGGTTTTCTCGTTCAGTCTTCAATTGTTTGAAAATTTCGACGATACGGTCATCCAAAGTTGATTTGCCGTATTCGTATTTGGTATTTTTTTCGCTGCCGTCTTGTTCACTGACATCGGCTTTGGTATTGCCTTTGGAATTAATTTTTACGATGAGTGAATCGGTAGTTGTCCACGCGGGTTGTGTTGCGCTGCCATTCACATTTTTATTGAATAGTACAACTCCATCCAATTTCACTTCATCGTTGGCTTTAAAATCTAAAGAGCTGATTAAACCGCCTTGATCTTTGTTTTGGTTGTCAGTTTGGAATTGCTCTCCTGTTTCTTTTTGGCGCAACTGAACATTCGGATTGCCTTGTTGTGCGCTTGCTGAAGAAATAAAGCTGGTGTGCAGCGGAGTGTCAAGGTTTAAGGCTGGAAGCGGGGCTTCGTCTTTCAGTTCTTCAAGCTTATCGGCTTTGTTGCTGAGAGCGGGAGTCTGGGCTGTGCTGTTATCGTTATTGGCATTGCCGGTATTAGCGTTGTTATTGTTGCCGGTACCGCCGTTTTTGGCAGGACTGCCGCTGCCGCCGGTAGATGTCGAGCCGGTGGAAAGTGCGGCGGTATCGCCACCGCCGCCACCGCCGCAGGCTGAAAGGATTGCCGCGCTGACGGCGGTGAGGATGATGGTTTTGATTTTGGTGTTGATTGCAGACATATTGTCCCCCTTTTTTTGGTTGAAATGGTGCGTTTTTATCAAACGGCATAAATCCAATATCATAGATACAATCATGACAAAAACAAAATGTTATTTGTGTTTTGCAGGGAGATGGGTGAGTTGGCGGCGGTTTGTGTTTGATTTTTGCGACAAAAGATTGTTTAAAGATGTTGAACGGTTGATTGTGCCATGTGCGGAAAGGTAATGGGGTGGAAATGGCGGCAGGGGGTAAATTCTGCTCTTACCTTAATACATTAAAAAAGGTCGTCTGAAACCCAAAAATCAGGTTTCAGACGACCTTTGGTCAACGTTTCTATCAGAAGCGGTAATTCACGCCCAAGGCGAACTCGCGACCGCGTTCGTAGAAGGGGGTGCGTCCGTTGCCGTCGGGGAAGCGTTGGCTGTGCGAACGGTATTGCTTGTTGCCGATGTTGTTGACGGCGAAGTTGACGTTCAGGTTGTCTTTTTTCAGCGGCTGCCAGTTGGCGTAGATGTCGTGTACTCCGTAGCCTGATTTCTTGCCGTGTATCGTGCCTTGTCCGCGGGCGACGTCGGTGTATTTCACGCTTTGGGCGTAGCGGCCGCGCCAGCCGATTTCAAGTTTGGGGTTTTCAAACTGATAAGACAGGCCGGTCAGCCATTGGCGGCCGGTGTTCCAGAAAGTGAACGAGCTTTCGTGGTCTTCCGCTTGAATCGGGCTTTCGCCGTAGTACATTTCGCCGTTCAGACGGGGTTTGACGTAGGATACGCCGGCACGAGCGGTCAGACCGCCCCAGCGGTAGGACGCGTCAAGTTCGTAGCCGTAGGTTTTGAGCGTGCCGCCGTTGTAAATCTTGCCGCGCTCGGTGATGGAGGCGGTGTTGTTGTTGATTTTTGCCCAACGATAGACGATGAGGTCTTTGATGCGTTGGTGGAACACGCTGCCGCTGACGTTGAAGTTGTCGTTGCGCCATTTGAAGCCCAGTTCGGCGCGACGGGCGGTTTCGGCTTTGAGGTTGCTGTCCAAATCGGCGGCGGCGCCTGCACGTTCGTTAGCCAACAGGGCTTCGTTCAGGCGGGGTGCGCGGCTTGCCTGATTGAGGTTTGCCAAGAGGGAGAAGTTGTCGTTGATGTCCCAAATCGCTCCGATGCTGGGGTTGAGCTGGCCGTGGGACGCGCTTTGTTTGCTGGCAGCGTTGTATTTGAAATGGTCGTAACGCAGGCCGGTGGTCAGGGTAACGGGGTTCAGGTTCCAGATGCCTTCCGCGTACACGCCGTATTCTGCTTTTTTCTCTTTGTCGCGGTCATACAGGCCGAGAATCTTCAGCCATGCGCCTTTGTCGGACGGCTCGGAGGTTTCGTGGCGGTAGTTGACGCCGTATTTCACCATGTGTCCGTCGCCGAAGGAGCTGGCGAGGTTCAGATTCGCGCCGGTCGCTTTGATTTTGCTCAACTCAAGCTGGCCGATGGGAACGCCGCCTTGAGCCGTGCCGGAAGCTTGGGCTTTCGGGGAAGGCGCGCCTTTAGGCGGTTTGGTGTCGTCGGTGTTGATTTGGAAGACGTTGGCGTCGATTTTGTCGAGGAAGCCGACATTGCGGCCGCGGTATTCCAGATTGTAGGATTGCTCTTTTTGATAAGTGCCGTCCACGCCGACGTAGCTGTCAACGTTTTGGAACTCGGCTTTGTCGGTGCGGTTGCCTTTTTGGTATTCCTGACGGTAGGTCAGGCGGATCCCGTGGTCGTCGTTGAAGTCGTAGCCGAGTTTGGCGAGGTAGCTGTGCTGTTTCAGACGACTGCCGTGGTTGACATTGCCGTTGCCGTCTTTGTAGTCGCGGTTGTTGAGGAAGTTGCCCGCAAACAGGGCATCGAAGCCGTTTTGATAGCCGTAAACCGCTGCGTTGCCGGTTGAGCCTTTATTGCTGCTCAAGCCTGCGCCGAGTTTGAAACCGAAAGGTTTGCCGTCGGTCAGCAGGTCTTTCGCGTCAACCGTCGTTACGCGGATGGTACCGCCGACCGCGCCCAAGCCCGCGCTCGCCGCGCCTGTGCCTTTTTCGACGTTGATGCTTTTCACCAAAGCGGGGTCAAGCTGGAAGCGGCTTTGGTGGTGGAAGATTTTGGTGGATTGGCTGGTGCCGTCCACTTCCAGATTAATCTTGTCTTCGCCGACGCCGCGGATGCTGTAAAACTGCGCCACGCCGTTGCCGCCGCCGACATCCATACCGATTTGGTCTTTCATGACTTGTTTCAAATCGGTCGAAGTTTCGCGGTCAAGCTGGTTGCGGGTAACGCGGGTCGGTACGGCAGTACCGGTAACGACGACTTCTTTCAGTTCGGCAGTCGCTTCGGGGCGAACGTTGTCTGCATGGGCAAAACCTGAAGACAGTGCCAGCACCATGATGCTGAAACGGAAGGCGGGGGAATGGGGGGATTTCATAATTCTTCCTCTAAACGGGTTGTTCATGGGTTACGTTAATTTGAGAGTACGTATTCTAATATTAATTGATAATGATTTGCAAGTAATTATATTTATTAAAAGAATATTAATTACAATTTCAGAGATTGGGACTTGCTTATGTGTTTTAGCCAAACTTGATGGCGGTCGGATTTTCGGAAGGGTAGGGAAAACCTGTGTTTTAGGAAGAGTGGGCTTGTTGTGATGCGGATATTTTGATGGAGGGCCGGCGCATAGAGAAAGGTCGCCTGAAAACGGTTTCAGACGACCTTTGGTGGAATGAGGGAAAGGACAGCAAGAGAAAATAAATCTTTCTCCAAAAAATTTTCTTGCAGGATACCCGTAGAAAGCCTATTGGGCGGTAAAGGTCGTCTGAAAAGTCTGTCCGCCTATGGTGATGTCGGCGATGTAGTCGCGTCTGCCTTCGACGCAGACGGGCAGGTGGATTTGGCGAGCTTGCCAGGTGCGCGGGGATTGTTGTTGGAGCATATAGCGGTTGAAGCCCATGTCCATGTCTTTCATGCTGAAGCTGATGCTGACTTGTTGTGTTTCGGCCGGGGTGTTTTCGACGGTGATGTCGAAGGCGGAGCGGTGGCTGATAGGAGTGGAGCGGACGTGCGAGCCGTCGGGCAGGATGCAGCCTTTGATGAGGTCGCACTCGGCGCTGCGGGCTTGGGGCTGTTGTTTCTGCCACCAGTCCAGCAGCAGGAGTTTGGCGGCGGCGAAGAGGATGAGGAGGACGCCTGCGAGGAGGAGTTTGCGGTTTTTGTCCATTTCAGACGACCTCGGTGTCGTTGTCAGACAGGACGGCGTGTGCGCCTGTTGAAAGCCAGCGGTCGCGATAGTTTGAAACCAGTGTTTCGGGCGCGGCGACAACCAGCGGAACGGATACGCCTTGTCCTAATATTTCAAGCACTTGTCGTGCGCTTGCGTCGTCGTTGACTTGCCAAACGACGACGTCGGCATCTTGCACGCGCTGCCATTGTTCGCAGGTGTGTACCGATACCCAAACGCTTTGGGCTTGGGGCAGCTTGCCGAGCTTGCGCAGTTCGGTTTCTGAGATGAGGATGTTGGCGTGGTGCGGTTCGGCTAGGGAGTAGGGCGCGACGCGGTATTCGCCGGTGCTGTTTTGTCCGTACAAACCGGTTTTCAGACGACCTTGAAGTCGGCGTGGGACGGAAAGGGCGCGCAGCAGCGGACCGTTGGCAGGCAGCATGGGGGCGACGTTGAAATCGCCCGCTTTTTGCCACGACCATGCTTGTCCTTCGCGGGATTGGGGTTCGCCTGTCCATTGGTCGGGGTTTACCCATAGGAATTTCAGGCAGACGCGGGCGTGTTCGTAGGAATGGATTTTGGTCAGCCAAGGCGTGGCGGCGAGGATGCGGATGCCGAGTTCTTCTTCAAACTCGCGTTGCAGGGCTTGGAAGTCGGTTTCGCCCGCTTCGACTTTGCCGCCGGCAAATTCCCAATATCCGGCATAGGGCTTGCCTTCGGGGCGGGAACTGAGCAGGTAGTCGCCGTCTTGGTTGAGCAGGATGCCGGCAACGACGCGGATAAGGGGGCGGGTGTCTTGGGTCATGGGAATAGGGAGAAGGGTCGTCTGAAAATTCGGAAAGGTCGGATTTGGGAATCCGACCTGCCAATGGGGGCTGTCTTATTTTTCGGCAACGACAAATGCCAACACGGTATCTTCTTCGTCGCTCATACTGAGGCTGACGCGGCTGATGCCTTGTTCTTCCAGCCATTTGGACAGGGCGGGGGCGTAGAAGAATTCGGGTTTGCCTAATGCGTCATGCCCGATGCCGATGTTGCGGAAGGAAACCGCGCCGCGTATGCCCGTGCCGACGGCTTTGGCGAAGGCTTCTTTGGCGGCAAAGCGTTTGGCAAGGTAGTTGACGGGTTTGCCTGCTTGCGGAAATTCGAGCAGCTCTTCGGGCGTAAGGATGCGCTCGGCAAACGCTTGTCCGAATTTTTTGCTCAGGCGGATGATGCGTTTGAGGGAAACGATGTCTGTGCCTATGCCGTAAATCATGCGGTGGTCTCCTTGTTGAGAGAAGGTCGTCTGAAAAGGTGGGTGTCGCCTATCAAGGCAGCAGTCTTGCCCTGAACATGGTTTCCTTCATCTGGCGGACGGCTTCGGGCAGGCCGAGGAAGAGGGCTTGGGCGATCAGCGAATGCCCGATGTTCAACTCGCGGATGGCGAGGATTTGGGCGATGGGGGTAACGTTGTGTATGGTCAGGCCGTGTCCGGCGTTGACGACCAAACCCAAATCGCTGGCAAAATGCGCGCCGTTTTGCAGACGCTCGAATTGTTTGATTTGTTCGGCGTGGCTGTGTGCATCGGCGTATGCGCCGGTGTGCAGCTCGATAACGGGTGCGCCGACATCATAGGCGGCTTGGATTTGCTCGTTGTCGGCATCGATGAAGAGCGAGACGCGGATGCCTGCGTCGGTCAGGATTTTGGTGAACTCGGCGATTTTTTCCTGTTGCGCCAATACGTCCAAACCGCCTTCGGTCGTGATTTCCTGACGTTTTTCAGGCACGATGCACACGTCTTGCGGCATGACTTTAAGCGCGTTTTCCAGCATTTCTTCGGTCAGCGCCATTTCAAGGTTCAGGCGCGTGCGGATGGCGTTTTTGACGGCGAACACGTCCGCGTCTTTGATGTGGCGGCGGTCTTCGCGCAGGTGCATGGTAATCAAATCTGCACCGTGCGTTTCCGCGACCAATGCCGCTTCCACGGGGCTGGGATAGGTCGTACCGCGGGCGTTGCGGACGGTGGCGATGTGGTCGATGTTTACACCTAAGAGCATGATGTGTCCTTTCTTTGGATTTTCAGACGACCCGCTAATTGTAATCTTTCTGGTCGAAAAAGGCAGCATACCGACGCATGCTGCCTTGCTGATTGGGAAAAATTGCAGTTGCCATAAGGATGGAAAGTCGTCTGAAACTCCCTTTCAGACGACCTTTATGCTTTTTTAGACGCCTGCGGCTGCTTTCAATGCGGCTGCTTTGTCGGTGCGCTCCCAAGTAAACTCAGGCTCTTCGCGGCCGAAATGGCCGTAGGCGGCGGATTTGCTGTAAATCGGGCGCAAGAGGTCGAGCATTTGGACGATGCCTTTGGGGCGCAGGTCGAAATGTTCGCGAACTAAGGCAATCAGTTTTTCTTCGCTGATTTTGCCGGTACCGAAGGTATCGATGGAAATCGAAGTCGGTTCGGCAACGCCGATGGCGTAGGAAACCTGAATCTGACATTGGGTCGCCAAGCCTGCGGCGACGATGTTTTTCGCGACATAACGGCAGGCGTAAGCGGCGGAACGGTCCACTTTGGACGGGTCTTTGCCGGAGAATGCGCCGCCGCCGTGCGGAGCTGCGCCGCCGTAGGTATCGACGATGATTTTACGGCCGGTCAGACCGCAGTCGCCTTGCGGGCCGCCGATGACGAAGCGGCCGGTCGGGTTGATCAGGTATTTGGTTTCGGCAGTCAGCATTTCGGGCGGCAGAACGGGCTTGATAATCTGCTCGATCACGGCTTTGCTCAGTTCTTCATGGCTGATGGCAGGGTCGTGCTGGGTGGACAGGACGACGGTGTCGATGCGTTTTACTTTGCCGGTTTCGCTGTCGTAAACCACAGTCAGCTGTGCTTTTGCGTCGGGACGCAGCCACGGCAGGCGGCCGTCTTTGCGCAATTCGCTTTGACGCTGCATCAGGCGGTGGCTGTAATAGATGGCAAACGGCATCAGGGTCGGGGTTTCGTCGCAGGCGTAGCCGAACATCAGGCCTTGGTCGCCCGCGCCTTGGTTCAGGTCGATGCCTTCGCCTTCGTTCACGCCTTGGGCGATGTCGGGGGATTGCTGGTCGTAGTACACGCCGACCGCGCAACCGTTGGCGTCAAAGCCCAACTCGGACGAGTTGTAGCCGATGCGCTTGATGGTTTCGCGTGCGACTTTGATGTAGTCCACATGGGCGGTGGTGGTGATTTCGCCCGCCAACACGCACAAACCGGTGTTTACCAGGGTTTCCGCCGCGACGCGCGCTTTAGGGTCTTGCGCCAAAATGGCATCCAGAATCGCATCGGATACTTGGTCAGCTACTTTGTCCGGATGGCCTTCGGAAACCGATTCGGAAGTAAACAGATATTCGCTCATTTTAATATTTTCCTTCAAAAACAAGCCGTCCGCTTTCAGACGACCTGTTGTTTCATCATATATCCCACAACGGAAATCATAACAAAATTTCCACCTGCGCTCCATCCAAATGATAAATATTCCCACTTGGATAAAACGGTTCGGAATCCTGCCCGTACAGAACATACGGGCAAAAAAATTCCCGCATCAAGCGGGGGGGGATTTGAATTGCCCTCTCGGACCACATCGGCTTTGCAGCCGTCCACCTTACCTTTCCGTCTGAAAAGCAGGTTGGCATGGAATTCCCAACTCTTAATGCAGCGCGGATGTTAGCAGAAAAGCCCCACCCCCGCAAGCCGCGCGCCCCTGCGTTTTACGTTACAATACGTCGTCTGAAAACACCCGAACACCCTATCATGCACCTGCCCTCCGCCATTCCCGCCCTTGCCGCCGCCCTCATCCTTACCCTGCCCTTGGGCGCGTGCGGCAAAAAAACATCCGAACAAACCGTGCTTCAGGGCGAAACGATGGGTACGACCTATACCGTCAAATACCTTTCAGACGACCTTCACAATCCGCCCGCACCCGAAGCCGTGAAAAAGCAGATTGACGGCGCACTCGAAGAAGTCAACCGCCAAATGTCCACCTACCGCGAAGACTCCGAAATCAGCCGTTTCAACCAAATGCGCGAAACCCGCAAACCCATGCCCGTTTCCGCCGATTTCGCCGCCGTTACCGCCGAAGCCTTACGCCTCAACCGCCTCACACAAGGCGCGCTTGACGTAACCGTCGGCCCGCTCGTCAACCTTTGGGGCTTCGGACCGAACAAAGAAATCACCCGCGAACCCACCCAAGCCGAAATCGACAAAGCCGCCGCCCAAACCGGTACGGACAAAATCATCCTCACGCAAAACGGCAAACAAGCCACGCTCGCCAAAACCCAACCCGAAGCCTACCTCGACCTCTCCTCCATCGCTAAAGGCTTCGGCGTGGACAAAGTAGCAGGCGAACTTGAAAAACTCGGCATCAACAACTACCTTGTCGAAATAGGCGGCGAGTTGCACGGCAAAGGCCGCAACGCCCAAGGCGAACCTTGGCGCATCGGCATCGAACAGCCCAACATCGTCCAAGGCGGCAACACCCAAATCGTCATCCCCCTCGACAACCGCTCTCTCGCCACCTCCGGCGACTACCGCATTTTCCACGTTGACCCGCAAGGCAGGCGGCTGTCCCACATCATCGACCCCAAAACCCGCCGTCCGCTGTCGCACCGTCTCGCCTCCATCAGCGTCGTCGCCGATAACGCCACCACCGCCGACGGCCTGTCCACCGGACTTTTCGTACTCGGCGAAACCGAAGCCCTCAAACTCGCCGAACAGCAAAACCTCGCCGTTTTCCTGATTATCCGCGAACAAAACGGCTACCGCACCGAAATGTCCGGCGCGTTTAAAAAACTACTCCATTAATATCTACACACGCATATCCATCCCACAGGAACACCATCATGAAAACCCTACTTCTCACCTTCGGCCTCTTCCTCCTCGTCATCCTCGGCATGGCGGTCGGCTATATTTTTTCCAAGCGCACCATCAAAGGCAGCTGCGGCGGCATCTCCTCGCTGGGCATGAAAAAAGTCTGCGACTGCGACACCCCGTGCGACACGCTGCAAAAGAAACTGGACGAACAGAAACAGAAAGAAAGCAAAGGCATTACCGTCGATCACTGACCTTGCCCGGATCAGTTTCAGCCTGGCTTTGAGCTTGGCAACACAAAAGGTCGTCTGAAAACCGCATATTGCAGTTTTCAGACAATCTTTGATTTGCAAGTGTGGCTGTTTTAAAAGGCAGATAACAATTTATCGAAGCTGCTCAAATTGCCTTTGTTCCCGCGCAGGCGGGAATCCAGCCTTCGGCTTTCTCAGAGGCACTTAAAGATTGCCGTAAGCCCGAACCTCCGGCTTTCCGTCGTAGCCCGTCTCCGCGCATGCAGAAATGACAGAACAGATACTTCCGATGTGGACTTACGATACTGAACTTGTCAAAAGGTCGTCTGAAAAACCATCGTGTAAGGTTTTTCAGACGACCTTTTAATAAGAACTTCAGGCAGGATTATTCGATGATTTCGGTGAAAACGACGGTTTTGCCGCCGCGGGTAAGCGTGGCGAAGCCGTCCTGAAGCTGCCATATTGTGCTTGCGTTGCGGTATTCCGTGGTTTTCGTCATCGAATGGGTTTGCGTCAGTTTTTCGACCGTACTTCCCTGACGCAGTTCGACCGTCATCGGGCTGTTGCTGTTGATGTAGATGGCGGAGATGCGGCTGCCGTCGGCGGCTTGGTAGCGGATGGCGTTGTTTTGCGCTTCGGCGACGACGGCGAGAGGGGCATCGGGGCGGACGGCTTTATACGAACCGCAGGCGGTACACAGTCCGAGCAACAGCAGGAGAGCGTATCTCTTCATAGCGTCTCAATAATGGTGGTGGGGAATGTGGCCTTCGAGATGGTAACGCATTCCGCAGTAGGGGCATTCGATGTCGCTGTCGGACTGAATCGGGAGGAAGACGCGCGGATGACCGTTCCAAGTTTCGTGGTTGGGGCCGGAGCAGTGCAGCGGCAGGTCTTTGGGGTAGATAATGACGGTTTCGGTGTTTGCGTTCATGATTTTTCCTTGGTAATTCCGACCTTATTGTACGATATATCGCCTGCTTGTGCAGCGCAAAAGGTCGTCTGAAAATAGGTTTTGGTTTGATAATGCTTTGGTTATAATGCGGTTTTTATGATAAATCAGCTTTAAATCGCTTTATTTTCAAACGGGCTTTAACATGACGACACTTTTCCGGAAGGATGATTTGAACCCTCAAGACGCCGCAGAATTTCTCTACACATTGAGCGCGGCGTATTTGGATTATACGGATGCGGCAGGCGATGAGGAAATGCTGTGTTTGAACGACGAGCAGCACACGCTGACGGCTTACTGCTATTTGGACAGCCAAGTGCAGGAGGGCGGTTTTGTACAACTGATTGCGGCGGGTTACGGCGAATATGTGTTCCATAACCCCGTTGCCGACAGCCTGCGCCGCTGGCGGATTAAACCGACACCTAAGATTTTGGATAAGGCAAAGGCTTTATACGAGCGGGACGGCGCAAAAATCGAGGAAATGGCGGACAGCGGGGCATCTTTGGACGAGATTCGTGCCGAGTTTCCCGATTTTGAGGAATTGGACGGCGAATATTACGAAATCGCGGACGACGATATGGCGGCGGCTGTGGCGTATGTGTTGGCAAATTGGGAGAAGTTTGCGGAGATCGCGGATTGATGTGCGCGGTATGCTTTTGATTTTCCGCATCAGTATGAAACTAAGAGAAAAAATCGAAATTTAAAAGGTCGTCTGAAAAGGATTAAATACCGAAACTGAATTGCTGGAGCTGTTGCAAAACCTGTCTGGATTTAATGCCTTCGGGCAGGAGGTTGTCAATCAGCAGGCGCGTGATTTTTAGCGACTGTCCGAGGCTTTCGGGGTGGGTGAAATCGCCTTCGCGCAGCTGGATCAAAATGTCGCCGCCGACTGCCACGCCATGGTTGCGCGGATTGAAGCGTTCGGCTTCTTCGATGGGGGCGATTGCGTTTTCAGGCGTCAGCCAGTAGGTTTTTTCGGCGCGGATTGCTTCGCCGTTGCCATCGTGGAACAAATCGGGCGCGAATCCCAAGCGGGTAAGTAAAGCCCATTCGAAACGCCGCAGCGCAGCGGTATGGCTGTTTTCACCGCATACCGCCCGCATCACTGCTTCCAGAGCGTCGTAAAGCTCGGGTATCGGGTCTTCGCGAGCCGTCAGTTTGAGCATCAGTTCGTTGATATACAGACCGCTGAACAAAGCCCTGCCTTGCGGCTGCGGCCAGCCGCCTATCCACTCTGCACGATGCAGTGTTTTCAACTCTTGCGAACCGTACCAAGAGGCGCTGACCGGTACAAACGGCACCAATACGCCGCGCAACTCGCTCTGCCGCTTGCGCGCACTTCTCGCCAGTAAAGCCACACGCCCGTAACGGCGACTGAACACTTCCACCCATAAACTGCTCTCGCGCCAAGGGGCAGAAGCAAGCAGGAAGATGGGTTCGTGGTTGATGCGCTGATTGGTCATAGGCAGTTGGCGTTGCTGGGGAAGGGTGGAAAAGGGCGGTTGATTGTATGGTGTATAGTGGATTAACTTTAAACCAGTACGGCGTTGCCTCGCCCTTACCGTACTATCTGTACTGTCTGCGGCTTCGTCGCCTTGTCCTGATTTAAATTTAATCCACTATAGTTTACCAAAGCGGGCAGGAGTCGTCTGAAAATATTGGACGGGTGTCTATTTGTCAAACAGATAATCCGAAGGTCGTCTGAAACTGCTTTTTGGCGTTTCAGACGACCTTTATTTGCTTTGCGGCGCGGGTTTAGCGGAAGAAGTCGCCCATGCCTGCGGGCAGGCCTTGGGTGAATGCGCCCATGGTTTTGTTGGTGGTTTCTTCGGCTTTTTCAGATGCGGCGTTGATGGCGGCGAGCACCAAATCTTCGAGCATTTCTTTGTCGTCTGCGGCTTCTTGAATCAAGTCGGGGCTGATTTCGAGTTTGCGCACGACGTGGGCACAGGTCATCACGACCTTAACCAAGCCGTTGCCTGCTTCGCCTTCTACTTCGGTCTCAGCAAGTTTCGCTTGCGCTTTTTTCATGTTTTCCTGCATTTGCTGCGCCTGTTTCATCAGGCCGCCTAATCCGGCTTTTCCGAACATATTTAAAACTCCTGTGGTTGAATCGTTAAGGTTATGGGGTCATACCGTTTGGTGTGAAGGGTCGTCTGAAAGCGGGTTGACGGTTTCCAGACGACCTGAATGTTTATGTATCCGAAGGAAAACGGAAATTCCCGATTGCCGTTATTCCGCCTGCTCCGCCAGTTCCAAAGAATCAGGCTGCCATTGGGCTTCGAAAACTTTTAAAACCTGACGCGCGGTTTCGTCGGCTTCGAGCAAATCCTGTGCCTGCTGCCTGCCTTCAAGCTGGAGGCGTTGGCGGCGCATAGTCGGGGTTTCCCAGCCGGCGTCGTCGCGCCACGGTTCGGTTTGCAATTTCAACGGCAGGCCGTAGGCTTCGGCAAGCGTGTTTTTGATTTTGTCGAGCCGCTCTTTGTTGGCGGTGGCGCGGGCTTCGTCGGTCAGCGACAGCATCATCAGATGGCTGCCTGCGTCGTAGTGCGTCCATGCGGCGTGTTGCGCCAGCATTTGCGCGGCACCGAGCTTGCGGGCGAAATGTCGGACGATTGCCGCCCAGTTTTCAGTAGAGAACTCGGGCAATGGGGCGAACTGCGTGTCTTCATCGTCGCTGTCTTCTTCGGCTTCCGATTCTGCTTCTGCCGTATCGGCAGGGACGGCGTGTTCCCAATCCGGCGGCGGGGGCATTTCCGCGCTATCCGCTACGGGGTAGTCATGCTCGGGCGAACCGTAATCGTAGAAAGGCTCTGCGGAAGCTTCATGCGCAAACGATTCTGCATCCACGGCTTCTTCAATCGGGGTCGTCTGAATGGGGTTTTCAGACGACGTCTCAGGCAAGGAAACGTCGGCTTCATTGTTTGCTGCCTCGTTATCGGAAACTTGATTTTCAGACGACGTTTCGGCTTGAGGGCTCGTCTGAAACGGCGTTTCTGCTTCGTTTGCGGACGGAGTGTTTGTCTCTGCTGCGTCAGAGGTCGTCTGAACGCTCGCATCAGCCGTTTGCGCAGGCGTTTCTGTTACGGTTTCTGCCTCGCTCGGCGCGTCTTCCCAAGGTGGGACGTCGTTGTTTCCTTGAGTCGAAACCGGTTCGGCAACCTTGTTTTCAGACGACGTGGCAGGCGCAGGGGTCGTCTGAACGGGTGGTTTGGCGGCTTCAGACTGGGGAAGTTGCAAAGGCTTTTTTGCGGTATGGGCACCCGTTTCGGCAGAATGCAGCTCGGTATTTTCGATATGTCCGCCAACATCGTGCACATCCGCCGCCAACGGCGCGAACGCAAGCATACGCAACAGGGTCATAACGAAGCCGGCGTATTCGTCGGGCGCAAGGCTCAAATCCTGTTTGCCGTGGATAGCACATTGATAATAAAGCTGGATTTGTTCGCCGCTGAGTGCCTGGCTCAGTTGCAACAGGGTTTCGCGCTCAGGGTCGTCGTGTGCTAAAGCGGAAGGGATTGCCTGTATCAAGGCGAGGCGTTGCAACAGCATGGCAAGTTCGCTCAACGCGCTGTCAAAGCCGATGGCGCGCGCCGCCATTTCCTGCGCTTTCGCCAGCAGGGCTTCGCCGTCTTGGTTGACGATACCCGCCAGCAGTTCGTACAGGTATTGTTTGTCCACCGCGCCAATCATTTGGCGGACGTCTTGTTCGGCAACGCTGCCCGAACCCATGGCGATGGCTTGGTCGAGCAGGCTCAGGGCATCGCGCATCGAGCCTGCGGCGGCACGGCCTAAAAGCTGCAGGGCGGCGGGTTCGTAGGCGATGTTTTCGTTGTTTAAAACATGGGCAAGGTGGTCGGCAACCTGTTGCGAAGTCATGTTGCGCAAGACAAATTGCAGGCAGCGGCTCAAAACGGTAATGGGGACTTTGTGCGGATCGGTGGTGGCAAGGATGAATTTGACGTGTTCGGGCGGCTCTTCCAGCGTTTTCAGCATGGCGTTGAACGCGCTTTTGGAGAGCATATGCACTTCGTCGATGATATAGACTTTGTATTTGCCGGCGGTCGGCGCGTATTGGGCGTTTTCCAATACTTCGCGGATGTTGTCGATGCCGGTATTGGAAGCGGCGTCGATTTCCAGCAGGTCAACGTAGCGTCCGGTGTCGATTTGCGTACAGCTTTGGCACACGCCGCAAGGTTCGCCGTGTTGCGCGTTTTCGCAGTTCAGGCTTTTCGCCAGAATACGGGCGATGGTGGTTTTCCCGACCCCGCGCGTACCGGTCAGCAGGTAGGCATGGTGAAGGCGGCCTTCGTCCAGCGCGTTGCGCAAGGCTTTGACGACGTGTTCCTGACCGACTAAATCGGCAAAGGTTTTCGGACGCCATTTACGGGCAAGAACTTGATAAGCCATAAGGTTTTCTCTGCTGGAAATAAATCGGAAGGTCGTCTGAAAAGTGGTTGAACGCCTTTCAGACGACCTTGGAAGATGACGGGTATTTTAGCATTTTTTTGATTTTTATTAAGGATTTTCTGTCTGCATATCGGGAAAGGCGCGTGTATAATCGTTAGAATATTACAAAATCTAAAATATCTTGAAGAACAAATCACTATGTCTGAAATCATCTTACGCAATCATTCCGCATCCATGCAGATAAACACCCTGGGCGCATATGTGGACAATTTGGTTTTACACGGTCGGGAAGTGTTATTCCCGAAAACCAGCGTCCAAGTCGGCACTGATACAAAATTACGCGGCGGGATGCACGTCTGCCTGCCGCAGTTCGGGCCGGACAGTAAAAACCATTTGGCGCAACACGGTTTCGGCAGAACCTCTACTTGGCAAATCCGTTATCAAAACGAATCGGATGTCGGCTTGAGATTGATCAGCACGGCAAAGGGCTATGAAAACGTCGAATGGCTTCTGGATTACAGCCTGCCGAACGAAAACGAAGCGGTCGCCACGCTGACCGTCTGCAATTACGGCGACGCGCCCGTGCGCACTTCACCCGGTTTCCATCCCTATTTCCCCGCCGTCGGCACCCAATTCGATTTCAACGGCGCGCCCTACGACGCCGACTATATCGCACACACGGAATTTGTCGCTTCACCATCGGATACACATGTTGCGTTTGACGGATTAAAACTCGACATCCGAACGCAAAACCTGCCCGTTTACGCGCTTTGGAGCGACCGCAACGGACAATACACCTGTGCCGAGCCTACCGCCGAAGGCAACGCCTTTTTATCGCCTGCGCGCGGCGGACAGTTTGTTTCCGGACATGGCAAAAAGCGTTACGGCATGAAAATCCGTTTGATTGCTTGAGTTTGGAGTGGATTTGTTTCAGGCCCTCAAATAAAAAACCACCTTGGAGAAGGTGGTTTTTGAACATTACAAACCGTTGTTGTTGATTGCATTGGCAATATCACGCACGGCGGTAACATACATTCGGCTGTTGTTATACTGCCAAACTGTATAGAAATTATTCAGACCGAGATAATATTCAAATACGCCCGGACTGGTTTCCAAGCTGAACAAAACGGCTTTCTCGTTGTCAGCAACCGCTTTTTGCGGAACCACGCCCATCGCTTTGAAATCGGCAACGGTACGGTTCAATGCGGTTTTTTCATCAATAATGGCTTTTAAATCAGGCGTAATCGTCAGATTGACGGGAACAATCATTTTGCCGCCTGTTTTCCAACCGTGCTGCTTCATATAATTGGCAACAGAAGCGGCAACGTCGCCGATATTGTTCCAAATATCGCGGTGTCCGTCGCCATCATAATCGACCGCCCATTTGCGATAGCTCGAAGGCATGAATTGCGGCATACCCATTGCACCCGCATAGCTGCCTTTGAAATCAAAAACATTCTCTTTTTCTTCTTTCGCCATCAGCAAAAGCTCAATCAGCTCGTTTTGGAAAAACTCGGCACGGCGCGGATAATCAAAACCCAAGGTACTCAAAGCATCGGCAACGCGGAAGCTGCCCGTGTTTTTACCGTAATTGGTTTCAATGCCGATAATCGCTACAATCAGCTCGGCAGGTACACCGTATTTGCGTGCCACATCATCGATAACGGCACGGTTGGCGGCGTAAAACTGTTTGCCGCCGTTAAATTTCGTCGCGCCGGAGTTGCCCGTGCGGAATTCATACCAAGGACGGGAAGTTGACGGGCGGTACATGATATTGATGATATTGCCCTTGTAAACCACGCCATTAAAAAAGTTTTGCAGCTCGGCTTCTGTAAACTGCTTTTTCGCTGCCTCGTAACGGATAAACTGGCGGACATTGGTATTGGCATTAAAGCCGCTGCTGGCAACCGATTCCGCAGCAGAATCAAAAGCAGGACGCTGGTTTTTGCTTTGATTAATCGGCTCAACCGTTTTAGCAGACTCAACGTTTGTTTTGGTTGTGCTGCAAGCGGAAAGCAGCAACGCGGTTGATATTGCGATGAAAGGGATAAGTTTTTTCATATCTGAATTTATAGTCACTAAGGAAGCAGTCTTAATTATGCAAAAAGGTCGTCTGAAAGACGGTAGGAATATACATTCCCTTTCCTTTCAGACGACCTTTTAAGACTGTCTATTACTCGGCAGCCGCAACAACAGCAACGGTAATCGCAGCAACAGCGTCAGTGTGCAAAGCCACTTCAACTTCGTACTCGCCTACGGCTTTCAGAGGGCCGTTAGGCAGGCGGACGTTGGATTTTGCAGCTTCAACGCCTGAGGCAACAATCGCAGCAGCGATGTCGGCATTGGTAACGGAACCGAACAGACGACCGTCCACACCGGCTTTTTGAGCGATAGTGATGGTTTGACCATCCAGTTTTTCTTGACGTGCTTTAGCATCGGCCAAGATTTCGGCTTGTTTGGCTTCCAATTCGGCACGGCGTGCTTCGAATTCTTTCATGTTGGCTTCAGTAGCGCGTTTGGCTTTGCCGGCAGGAATCAGGAAGTTGCGGGCGTAACCGTTTTTCACGGTAACGATGTCGCCCAGGTTGCCCAAACCGCCGATTTTCTCTAACAGAATAATTTGCATGATTTAAACTCCAAAATTATTTGTGTTGATCGGTGTAAGGCAGCAGAGCCAGAAAACGTGCGCGTTTGACTGCAGTAGCCAATTGGCGTTGGTAATGCGCTTTGGTGCCGGTGATGCGGGCAGGGATGATTTTGCCGTTTTCAGAAATGAAGTCTTTCAGCAAATCAACTTGTTTGTAATCGACTTCTTGGATTTTTTCAGCCGTAAAGCGGCAGAATTTTCTACGTTTGAATGATTGACGAGCCATTGTCGTTTAACCTTTATATTCTTTAATGTTCTGTATGCGGAGTATCGGCCTTGGGAAGCGTTTGCTTCGCTGTGCGAGAAAGCCTTCTGCTTCAACCATCGTATCTTGCCGATACTGCCATTCTTCAGCCTGCTTACCTAAAATACGCGCGGGAATTTCAAAACTGACCAGGCATTTTTGCCCGTTTTCTTCCTGCCAAGATTCATGCTTTAACATAATATCCAAAACAGGGATTCCTGCCGGTGTGTATCTCAAGGATTCAACCTTGTAAATCAGGGCGGTAAGCTTTGTAAGATTATCCAATCTTATTCGGCTGCTGCAACTTCTTCAGCCGCACCGTTCAGCAAGTTTTTTGCTTTTTCGCCGCCCAGCATAGGAGAGGCTTCGGTTACAGCATGTTTTGTTTTGATGGTCAGATGGCGCATTACGGCATCGTTAAAGCGGAAAGCGGTTTCCAGCTCTTCAACTACTTCAGGAGTAGTTTCGATGTTCATCAAAACATAGTGTGCTTTGTGGATTTTGTTAATCGGGTAAGCCAGTTGACGGCGGCCCAGTCTTCCAAACGGTGGATTTTGCCGCCGGCTTCGGCAATCATGGTTTTGTAACGTTCAACCATAGCAGGCACTTGCTCGCTTTGATCAGGATGAACGATAAACACGATCTCATAATGACGCATGTTATCTCCTTATGGATGATTAAATACAGCCTTTTGCCATGCGAAAGCAAAAGGCAAGGTTTGACGAAACGATGGATTCTATCCCATTCTTGCTTTTTCTGCAATGGATGATATGTAAGAAAGGGGTTTTTGAATAAAAGTGTTGTCATGAAAAGATTGGCGATTTGGTTTACAATAATGCCATTTCTGAATTCTATCGAGAGAATAATAAAATGTTAGACATCCAACAGCTCCGCAGCCACACCGCAGCCGTCGCCGAACGTTTGGCACAGCGCGGTTACGAGTTTGATACCGCACGTTTCAATGCCCTGGAAGAGCAGCGCAAAGCCGTCCAAGTGAAAACCGAAGAGCTGCAAGCCTCGCGCAACAGCATTTCCAAACAAATCGGCGCATTGAAAGGACAGGGCAAACACGAAGAGGCGCAGGCAGCCATGGATCAAGTCGCCCAAATCAAAACCGATTTGGAGCAGGCCGCCGCCGATTTGGATGCTGTTCAGAAAGAATTGGACGCATGGTTGTTGAGCATTCCCAACCTGCCGCACGAAAGCGTGCCTGTTGGTAAAGACGAAACTGAAAACGTCGAAGTCCGCAAAGTCGGCACCCCGCGCGAATTTGACTTTGAAATCAAAGACCATGTCGATTTGGGCGAACCTTTGGGCTTGGATTTCGAAGGCGGCGCGAAACTCTCCGGCGCGCGCTTTACCGTCATGAAAGGTCAAATCGCCCGCCTGCACCGCGCGCTGGCGCAATTCATGCTCGATACGCACACGCTGAAACATGGCTACACCGAGCATTACACGCCCTACATCGTGGACGACACCACCCTGCAAGGCACAGGCCAACTGCCTAAATTTGCAGAAGATTTGTTCCATGTTACCCGCGGCGGCGACGAGAGCAAAAAAACGCAATATCTGATTCCGACCGCCGAAGTGACGCTGACCAACACCGTTGCCGACAGTATCGTGGCAGGCAGCGATTTGCCGCTGAAGCTGACCGCCCATTCCCCATGTTTCCGCTCCGAAGCGGGCGCATACGGTAAAGACGTGCGCGGTCTGATTCGCCAACACCAATTCGATAAAGTAGAAATGGTGCAAATCGTTCATCCCGAAAAATCATACGAAGCGCTGGAAGAAATGGTCGGTCATGCCGAAAACATCCTGAAGGCCTTGGAACTGCCCTACCGCGTGATTACCTTGTGTACCGGCGATATGGGCTTCGGCGCAACCAAAACCTATGACTTGGAAGTCTGGGTTCCCGCGCAAAATACTTACCGCGAAATCTCAAGCTGCTCCAACTGCGAAGATTTCCAAGCCCGCCGCATGAAGGCGCGTTTCAAAGACGAAAACGGCAAAAACCGCTTGGTGCATACTTTGAACGGCTCCGGCTTGGCAGTAGGCCGTACTTTGGTCGCTGTTTTGGAAAACCATCAAAACGCCGACGGCAGCATCAATATTCCTACCGCTTTGCAGCCTTATATGGGCGGAGTAGAAAAGATAGAGGTTAAGTAATTTAACTTGATGATATGAGACTTGAAGAGGGTATTCTGAGCAATCTTAGGGTGCCTTTTTTTATCCGTTTTTCATTAAGTTTTGTTTATTGATTTTTTGATTATTTATGGAGGTGGGTGTAAGAAGGGATAAAAAGTCTCTTAATTTGTAGAGGGGAAAATACAAATATAAGGAAACCCCGCAGAGGCGGGGTTTTGAATTAAAACTAAATTTAGTTAAGGTTTGGCGTAACCGTGTACACCGTTGTAGGGAGAAGGAATCCAACCTTCATCTACTGCAGGACGTTCACCTTGTCCCTCGACTGTTTGCCCTGGAGTGACTTGTTTGGTGACAGTGCTGCGGATTTTCACGTCAACACGACGGTCAGGTTCGATACATGCGATCAAAGCAGCGCGTTTTTTGGCTTTGGATACTTTTTTGCCCAGTTTTGCTACTTCTGCTTCACAAGTGGCAGTCATTTGAGCTTGAGATTCGCCAAGACCTACAGCGGAAACTTTGCTGGAAGGAATACCACGGCCAACCAAGTAGTTGGCAACTACGTTTGCACGGCGTTCGGACAGAGCTTGGTTGTACTCTTCTGAACCCATAAAGTCGGTGTGACCTTCGACACGCACAGTTTGAACGTTTTCATTGTTCAGGCGTTGGGCTAATGCGTTCAGGTTCTCTTGAGCCTCAGGGCGGAGGTTGTCTTTATCGAAGCCGAACAGTGTTTTAGAAGACAGAGATACGGTTTCGTCAACATATTCGGGAGCTTGTTGGACTGCGGCTACTGCTTCACGGTCGCCACATTCGACACGACCTTGGGTCTCTTTGTCGAAATAGCTGGTTTTCCAACACTCGCCATAGTTGTTGCGGACGACTTCTTGAGACTGGCTGCTTACAACGTAACCATGTTTGGTATGCGGTTCGCTTGCCATTGCGGTGCCGGAAGCAACCAATGCAACGAACAATGCGCTTAATTTCAGCTGTTTGGTCATTTTATTCCCTCATCTAAATTGTTATGCGGCGGGTGTTTAAGAACCGCTGCAAATTACCAATATACAGGCCGCAGCATACTAAGCAGCGGCAAATCGGATATATCAGTTTGCACTATAAAGAAGCATGGTGCCTACTGTCAATACTCAATGCCTCATACAATCATGAAACTGCCTGCTTCCTAGCTTCGAATCATGCCTAAAAATCAAGTTTGTGTCATTTATTTATGGGTAAATCGGAGTTTGTTGCCATTTGTTGTTGTATGAAGGATACAGTTTGTACTGAGGGAAATGTTGGTTTCGATAATCGGTTTGTATAGTACTATTTAAAACAAAAGTTTTTATTTGAGGTGAGGGTGCTGCCGACAATTTAGGAAAAATATGTTAAATTGTCTGCCATTTGTCGCACAAATCATACAAATATATAGAACACGAGCCGTTTATGAAATTACAGCAATTACGGTATGCATTGGAGGTGTACCGGCATAATCTGAATGTGTCTGAAGCTGCTGAAGCCCTTTTTACCTCCCAGCCGGGTATTTCCAAGCAAATCAGGCTTCTTGAGGAGGAGTTGGGCGTACAGATTTTTATCCGCAGCGGCAAACGCGTGGTTTCTGTGTCGCAGCCCGGCAAGGCTGTGTTGGAAATTGTAGAACGGATTTTGCGCGATGTGCAGAATATTAAAAATATAGGCAGTGAGTTTACTGATCATGACAGTGGTTCGTTGATTGTTGCGACGACTCATACGCAGGCACGTTATGCCCTGCCTTTGATTGTGGCGGAATTTGTCAAACGTTATCCGAAGGTAACACTGACCATCAAGCAGGGCAGTCCTGCGGCCATCGCCCAGATGGTTAGTAACGGAGAGGCGGATATTGCGATTGTAACTGAGCGTATCGATGAGCATCCGGAGTTGGGTAAATTAACTTGTTATGAATGGAATCATGCGGTTATCGTGCCGCATGAACATCCTTTGTTGGATTGTAAAAATCCTTTGAGTATTGAGGATTTGGCCTCTTTTCCCTTGATTACTTATGAATTTGCGTTCAATCAGGGGAGTAGTATTGCCCGGGCTTTTAATAAAGCCAGATTAGAGCAGCCCGATGTTGTGTTGTCGGCAGCGGACACGGATGTTTTAAAGACGTATGTCCGTTTGGGTCTTGGTGTCGGGTTAATGGCGAAGATGGCTTACGATCCTGAGAATGACACGGATCTGGAATTAGTGGACGCCTCACATTTGTTTGAGTCGTCTCCAACTTGGATTGCCGTTAGGAAAGATACCTATCTTAGGGGGTATGCATATGATTTTATAGAATTGTTCGCGCCTAAGTTGACGCGTGAAGTGGTCGATAGAACGCTTTATACTCCAGTAGTCGAGGACTTTTCTATTTGATTGTTTAGTTGAAATACGCCTGATGGGGCAAGAGGTCGTCTGGAAACGGGGCGGTTTTGATTTTGTCAGAACCGTGCTTTCAGACGACCTTTTAGTTTTGCCGTATGCTTGGTTTGAATATTTCTATGTTTTTAAAGGTGTGTTTCTTGTAAGGATGCAGAGTTTGATAAACCCAAGGTGTCGAGGGTAGGAAGGCTGATTATTTAATCGGAACTGTTTTCAGAGCTAGAAACAAAAGTGTTCTGCACCTTCCGTTTAGATATTGTATTCGCTGCAATCCTTGAGTATTTTTGAAAACTCCAGATTCGGATTCCTACCTGCGCGGAAATGAAGGATATTGGGTGTTTTTTATTTTAATTGATTATAGAAGGTCGTCTGAAAACCTGATTTGTCAGGAATTTCAGACGACCTTTGGGTGATTGGGGGGAGTGTTTGCCAAATGTAGGAAGCTGCTGTTTTGTACTTATTGTCAGGCTCTCTCCAGCCATGCGCTCAAACCTCCTCCGTCGCGGTTTTCAAGTTTCAACGTCAGGCCGTGGAGTTTGGCGATGTGTTCGGCGATGGACAAACCCAGTCCGCTGCCTTGGGCATTTTGTCCGGCAGGACGGTAGAAACGTTCTTTAATCCGCGACAGATGTTCGGGGGCGATGCCGGTGCCTTGGTCGCGTACTTCGATACGGTCAGCGTGAAAATACAGTCCAACCTCGCTGTTTTCGGGCGAATAGCGCACAGCGTTGTCGAGCAGGTTGCGCAACATGAGTTGCAGTAGCGCGTCGTCGCCTTGCAGGAGGGGCGGCTCGGCAAGAAATTCGCGCTTGAGGCGGATGCGTTTTTCGCGGGCGGAGAGGTTGGTGTTTTGCAGCACTTGGCTGCTGAGGCGCTCCCAATTGATGGGGGCGGTATTTTTCAGGCCTTGTTCGGGATCGAGCCGTGCCAGCGTGAGCAGTTGGTTGATTAGGTGTTCGGCGCGGTTGAGGCTTTGTTGGATTTGTTGCAGGTGGTAGGGCTGTTCGGCAGTGTCGCTGAGGGCGAGGACTTCGGCCTGCACTTTCAATGCGGCAAGCGGGCTGCGCAGTTCGTGGGCAGCATCGGAGGTAAAGCGTTGTTCTCGTTCGATGCTGGTCTGAACGCGGGCAAACAGGCGGTTGAGGGCATCGACCAGGGTTTGGGTTTCCTGCGGTACGGCTCGGCTGACGGGAGCAAGGTTGTCGGCGCGGCGTTCGGACAATTCTGATGCGAGCTCTTTAAGCGGGTAGATGCTGCGTTTGACCGCCAGATGCAGTAGCAACACCATCAGCGGCAGAACAAGCAGCGAGGCGGCAAGGTGCGCCCAAACAATGTTCCACAAAATTTCAAGGCGGTTGCGCCAGGGTTGGGCAACGGCGACTGTCTGTCCGGTTTTCCCGTCGTGGTAATAGATGACGCGTAAGCTTTTTTCCTGCCAAGGCTTCCCGATGTCGGTGAAGCCGGAAATTTTGCGGAATGGAATTTCTTTACCCCTTTTGTCTGAGAGCAACAGTCTGCCGTCTGCATTCCAGACGGAAATGCCGTTTTGTTTGTCTTCTGCAAAACCGGTGTGGCCTTTGCCCAGGCTTTTTTTAACTTTAGGCAGCAGCACGGCTTTTTCCGGTTCGATGTAGGGCAGTGATTGGGCAAGGTCGCTCATCTGACTGTCGGCGGATTCATTCAGTTCGTGTAACGCCATTGCCAGTGAAACAGCGTTGGCGGCGAACCATGCCAAGAGCAGTCCGCTGCCGATATAGAGTATCAGGCGTTTGCGGATAGAAGTTTCAGGCGGAAGCTTTTTAAACATGGAACGACCTTTTTGTGCAAGGGGGCTGTTTCTTCAAATTTTGCGTTTTCAGACGACCTTAAGGCATTTCTCCGAGTTGGTAACCCAATCCGCGCTTGGTTTGAATCACGGATGAACCGATTTTTTTGCGCAGGTTGTGGATATGCACTTCGACCGCGTTGCTTTCAACTTCTTGATCCCAGCCGTATAGTTTGTCTTCGATATGGGCGCGGCTGATGATGTGTTTCGGATTGGCGACCAGCATTTCCAGCAGCCGCCATTCGCGCGCGGTCAGGTTCAGCGGCTTGCCGCCGAGTGTGGCGGTTTGGGCGGAGGTATCCAAATACAGGCTGCCGAAGGTCAGGCCGCTGTCGCTGCGTCCGTGGCTGCGGCGCACCAAGGCATTCAGCCGTGCTTCAAGTTCTTCCAATGCGAAGGGTTTGCACAGGTAATCGTCCGCGCCGCTGTTCAACCCGGTCAGGCGGTCGGGCAGCGCATCGCGTGCCGTCAGAATCAGCACGGGTAGCGTCAGACCTTGTTTGCGCCAGTGCCGCAATATTTCTATGCCGTCGATGTTCGGCAGCCCCAAATCCAACACCGCCGCATCATAAGGCGCAGCCAGTGGTGCGGACTGTCCTTGAGCGCCATCTGAAAACCAGTCCACCGCCATACCGAGCTTTTTCAGCCCGGCGGCAATGCCGTCGCCGATGTGCGGGTCGTCTTCCACCAGCAGGATACGCATAAAGATACTCCTGTTTGTTCGGATAAATGCAGTGAATTCAAATCAAGACGCTCTGCCCCGCCATTTCCCGCCTTCGCAAGAAAAGGCATGGCGAAAACCGGGTGCCTCTATTTTAATTGGCTCTATATGATATGGATTATATAGCGGATTGGCTTGAAACTCGTTTTGTTGTACTGCCTTGCTTCAAAACAATAATGTAAGACAGGGTCGTCTGAAAACCAAAGTCGGGATGGCAATGGAACATCATGCAGACTGCCCGCTTTACCCTTGGTTTCAGGCTGAGGCCTGTCATTAAAACAGGCTGGGCTTAAGTAGAACTTAAGAAATTTTGGAGGAATAAATATAAAATAAAAACAATAATTTGAATAAAATTTATAGAAAAATCTTTTTCTTAAGGTTCGCTTAAGTTTGGCTTGTTTTAATACGCTCAATCCAGCAGACACTGTTGGCAGATTTCAAATACACAAACATTTTTATTTTTATCCGACAAAAAAGGAAACATCATGAAATTCAGCAAAAAAGGTCTCATCATCGCCGTCGCAACCGCTCTGACCATCGGTACTGCCAGTGTCGGTGCATATGCCGCAGGTGCCATAATACCCGGAACCAAAGCCGCCGCTTTCTCCAGTAGCAAAATCAGTGCCGCCCAAGCTGTCGATTACGCAGTGGCCAAAATTCCGGGCAGCGCCGTCGAAGTCGATTTCCGCCACAAAAACGGCCAGAGCTACTATAAAGTAGAAATAGTTGCCGATGACCAGAAACAAGAAGTTTTCGTCGATGCAGCTAACGGGCACATCATCGAAAGCCGCCCAGACTACGACAAAAAACCGCTCCAACCGCTGCCGAACACCAATATTTCCCTGAAACAGGCGATTGCCGCAGCCGAAGCCAAAACAGGCGGCCGCGCGAAGGATGCCGATTTGAGCTATAAAAAAGGCCCGTCGGTTTATAAAGTGGAAACCGTCAACGGCATCCAAAAATACGAAGTACGCGTCGATGCCAACAGCGGTCAGGTACTGTCTTCACACATCGATTTATAAAGTAAAAACCGATTCGTGGCGACCTGTCAAAAGGTCGTCTGAAAACCCAAATAAGGTT
>NZ_KV812060.1:30501-44222 GCF_001813335.1 Neisseria sp. HMSC055H02
AAACCCAAATAAGGTTTCAGACGACCTTTTAATATTTTGATTCTGCAAAAAACGTCCGCAAGCTGCCCAAATAGATTTAAAATCCTTATCTTTTGATGACAGAGGTCGTCTGAAAACCGTTTCGATAAATGATCAGGAGCAAAATATGCAAGCGAACACCTTAATCAAAACCCTTTCTGCTGCTGCGCTAGCCATTGTGTTGGCAGCCTGCGGCGGTCAAAAAGACAGCGCACCTGCCGCATCCGCCGCATCGCCGGCCGCCGACAACGGCGCGGTGAAAAAGGAAATCGTCTTCGGCACAACCGTCGGCGACTTTGGCGACATGGTCAAAGATCAAATCCAACCTGCACTGGAGAAAAAAGGCTACACCGTCAAACTGGTCGAGTTTACCGACTACGTCCGTCCCAACCTTGCTTTGGCCGAAGGCGAGCTGGACATCAATATTTTCCAACACAAACCTTATTTGGATGACTTTAAAAAGGAACACAAATTAGACATTACTGAGACTTTCCAAGTGCCGACTGCGCCTTTGGGTCTGTATCCGGGCAAACTGAAATCTTTGGATGAAGTTAAAGACGGCAGCAGCGTTTCTGCGCCTAACGACCCGTCCAACTTTGCCCGTGCATTAGTAATGTTGAACGAATTGGGCTGGGTTAAGTTGAAAGACGGTGTTAATCCGCTGACTGCTTCCAAAGCAGACATCGCCGAAAATCCGAAAAACATCAAAATCGTAGAACTTGAAGCCGCGCAACTGCCGCGCAGCCGCGCCGATGTTGATTTCGCCATCGTAAACGGCAACTATGCCATGAGCAGCGGTATGAAGCTGACCGAAGCCCTGTTCCAAGAACCGAGTTTTGCCTATGTTAACTGGGCAGCAGTCAAAACTGCCGATAAAGACAGCCAATGGCTCAAAGATGTAACCGAAGCCTATAACTCCGATGAGTTCAAAGCCTATGCGCACAAACGCTTCGAAGGCTATAAATATCCTGCTGCATGGGGTGAAGATGCAGCTGTCGGTGCAAAAGCCGAAGCAGCCTCTACGGCTTCGGCAGCAAAATAAGCAGTAAACTTCAAAAGTAAGAAAAGGTCGTCTGAAAACCCAAATAAGGTTTCAGACGACCTTTTTTAGATTGGTTTTTATAAACAGTGTGCGTGAATTGAAAATCTTGTTGTGCTGCCAATTGAAAGAAAATTTAATGCTGTTCTTTCTATCTCAGTATGTTTTGTGTAGGCAGGGTAGAATGAACGGGTTAATGAATAAAATATATCGTAAATGAAGTGGGGATGTTATTTGTCCCAAACCTGCGTTGATAGGGGATTACATATTTCTTGGAACTCATAAAAAACGCACCTTGTTTAAAGGTGCGTTTTTTATGGGATATATGGCGTTTTTTGAACAAATCAGAATTTGGCGCCTGATTGGTTTGCCATGTAGTCGACCGCTGCTTTGACTTCATCGTCGCTCAGACCGGCGTTGCCGCCTTTTGCAGGCATGGCGTTGAAGCCTTCGAGAGCGTGTTTGTGCAGGGTTTCTTTACCTTGTTTGATGCGCGAAGCCCATTCGTCTTTTTTACCTATGCCTGGAATGCCGGGGACTGCGCCGCCGTGACATGCCTGACAGGTTGCTTCGAAAACTTTTTTACCGTCTGCGCCGGAAGCTGCAGGAGCGGCCGCGCCTTTGTCTTCGGCTTTAGGTGCATCGGCTGCGGGGGCTGAGCCGGCAGCAGCCGGTGCGGAGGCGGCTGCATTGCCTGAAGCGGCTTGATCGGCAGGTGCTGCGGCATCCGGATCAGGGAAGGTACCGCCGCTCTTGTTCGCCATGTAAGTGATGACGCGTTTGAGTTCTTGGTCGGTCAAATCGGCTGCGCCGCCTTTTGCAGGCATGGCGTTAAAGCCGTTCAGAGCGTGTTGGAAAAGGGTATCGAAGCCTTGGGCGATACGGGGCGCCCAGTTGCCGTTGTTTTCGATTTTCGGCGCGTTGGGTACGGAGCTGTCTGCGCCGTGGCACTGGATACAGATTTTGTTGAAAATCTGATCGCCTTTGCGTTCGCCTACCGGAATGCCGTCTCCCAAGGTAAGCTGTCCTACGGGCTGGATGCGGGTTTGGGTAGCAGTTTCGGAAGATTGGGCAACGTCTGCATACGAGCCGCTGCCCGCCAATTTGATGAGGAAGTAAATGACTGCAATGGCAATAACGATACCGCTCACAAGGGTAAACAATGCAGAGCCTTGGGCTTTGGAGTCGCGGAGTTGTTTCATTTGGTAGGCCTCGCCGTTAGGTTAGGTTGTGCTTTAAGTTATAGTTTGGTGTGTTAAACGCAGTTAACAATATTTTGCTGGATTATACTGAATTCACAAGGGCTTTCCAATCGCTCTTGTGGAAAATATACGCAAAGGCGGCAGTTTTTTGCCGTTTGTTAAGGGGTTGGTTAGTTATGTCGTTGATTATTTGCGGGTAATTTTCTACAAATTTGTCTTGTTTGCACCATCCTGCATAATAGGCTTTGCCAACAGGCGGGATTTGCGTTAATCTTACGCCTTCCCTGCACCCATAGCTCAGTTGGAAGAGTGTCAGTTTCCGAAGCTGGAGGTCACAGGTTCGATCCCTGTTGGGTGCGCCAATTATAGAGAGGCCGTCTGAAAGATGAAAATTTTTCGGGCGGCCTTTTGACTTACTTCAAATAAAACTACATCAGGTTTCAGACGACCTTTTGCTTTTTGCGCTTTATTTCAACACTTCGGCAAACGCATCGGCAACATAGGCGATATTCGAAGCATTCAGCCCGGCGACGCACATCCTGCCCGAATCCAGCAGGTAAACGGCAAATTCGTCGCGCAGCCTGCGGACTTGTTCCACGCTCAATCCTGTGTAACTGAACATGCCGCGCTGTTTGATGAAATAAGTGAAATCGCGGTCAGGGATTTGCGCGGTCAAAACGTCGTAAAGTTTCTGCCGCATGGCGCGGATGCGGTCGCGCATGACATAGACTTCATTTTGCCACAAGGCGTAAAGTTCGGGGTTGTTCATCACATCGGCGGCGATGTAGGCGCCGTGTGCGGGCGGGCTGGAGTAGATGCGGCGGACGGTGAATTTGAGTTGTCCGAACACCAATTCTGCTTCTTCTTTATTCGGGCAAACCACGCTCAAACCGCCGACGCGCTCGCCGTAGAGCGACAGGTTTTTTGAGAATGAATTGCTGACGAACAGAGGCAAATCCATTTCCACCGCTTTGCGGATGGCGTAGGCATCGCTGTCCAAATCGCCGCCGAAGCCTTGGTAGGCGATGTCCATAAACGGAATCAGTTTGCGCGTTTTGATGATTTGCAACACTTCGTCCCATTGCTGTTCCGACATATCCACGCCGGTCGGGTTGTGGCAGCAGGGGTGCAGGATTAGGATACTGTGTTCGGGCAGGGTGTTGAAAAACGCGGTCATTTCGTCGAATTTCACGCCGACGGTGGCGGGGTCGTAATAAGGATAAGTGCCGACCTCGAAACCTGCGCCTTCAAAGATACCTCGATGGTTGTCCCAAGTCGGATCGCTGATGTAGGCGCGCGCTGCGGGGAACCAGCGGTGCAGGAAGTCCGCTCCGACTTTGAGCGCGCCTGAGCCGCCCAAGGTTTGTACGGTAACGATGCGCCCTTGCGCGAGTGCGGGATTATCTTTGCCGAACAACAAATGCTGCACCGCGCTGCGGTAAGTGTTCAAACCTTCCATCGGCAGATAGGGCGACGGCGCAGGCACGGCGGCGCGGGCGGTTTCGGCACAGCTCACGGATTCCAATACGGGCATTTTGCCTTCATCGTCGAAATAAATGCCTATGCTCAAATTGACTTTTTCGGGGCGCGGGTCGTTTTTGAAGGTTTCGACCAAGCTTAAAATCGGATCGCCGGGGTAGTATTCGACGTGTTGGTACATGGCTGTTTCCTTTATCAGGCGGATTAGGATGGTAAACCTGATTTTGGCATTAAACGGCAGGATTTGTAAAACGGGGTCGTCTGAAAGCTGCATGATGTTTTCAGACGAGCTATAATTTCGTCTTCATTATTTTACGGAACACCATCATGACCACGCGCATCTGGCAGGCAGGCAGGTTTGAAATCGGTTTGGACAAGCCGAAAATCATGGGTATCGTCAACCTGACGCCCGATTCTTTTTCCGACGGCGGCGTGTATTCGCAAAACGCCCAAACAGCCTTGGCGCACGCCGAACAGCTTCTAAAAGAAGGCGCAGACATTCTCGACATCGGCGGCGAATCGACGCGGTCGGGTGCGGATTATGTTTCGCCTGAAGAAGAATGGGCGCGGGTTGAGCCTGTTTTGGCGGAAGTGGCGGGGTGGGGCGTTCCCATCAGTTTGGACACGCGCCGCACGGTGATTATGGAAAAAGCGTTGGCACTCGGCGGCGTCGATATTATTAATGATGTGGCGGCGTTGAATGACGAGGGCGCGGTCGAATTGCTGGCGCGTCAGGCGGACACGGGCATTTGCCTGATGCACATGCAGGGTTTGCCCAAAACCATGCAGATTAATCCGAAATATCAAGATGTTGTCGGTGAAGTAGCGCGGTATTTGAAAGCGCGCTCAGCGGAATGTATCGCGGCAGGCATCGCACCGCAACGCATCATACTCGACCCCGGCTTCGGCTCCGGCTTCGGCAAAACCTTGCAACACAATATCGCGCTGATGCGGCATTTGCCCGAATTGATGGCGGAAACAGGTTTTCCGCTGCTCATCGGCGTATCGCGCAAAAGCACGATAGGCGAGCTGACCGGCGAGGCAAATGCGGCGGAACGCGTACACGGCAGCGTGGCGGCAGCGTTGGCTTCCGTAGCGCGCGGCGCGCAAATCGTGCGGGTGCATGATGTGAAGGCGACAGCGGATGCGTTGAAGGTGTGGGACGCTTTAGGGATTGCCGGCATTTAATAGCTTCTGTTTTGGAAGCAAAAAAACACTTTGAAAATGAAATGTCGACAGCCTCTGAAATATAGTGGATTAAATTTAAATCAGGACAAGGCGACGAAGCCGCAGACAGTACAGATAGTACGGAACCGATTCACTTGGTGCTTCAGCACCTTAGAGAATCGTTCTCTTTGAGCCAAGGCGAGGCAACGCCGTACTGGTTTAAAGTTTAATCCACTATAGTGATAAAGAGGTCGTCTGAAAACAAGTTTGGCGGTTTCAGACGACCCGTTTGTTTAATCCGGTTAACTTGTTTCGGGTTTTGATAAGATAAGAAACTATACCGCTCAGGCTCAATCTAATGACGCTAAACATAAATCCCAACAGTTTTACATAAAATCCCCCTATACTGCCCGTTATGACATTTACGGGTAACACCATTCTAAAACATCCTCACGGAGCAAACTCATGGCAAAAAAATATTTCGGCACGGACGGCGTACGCGGTGAAGTCGGTCAATTTCCGATTACCCCCGATTTCGTATTGAAACTCGGTTATGCGGCGGGGCAGGTGTTGGTGCAGCATGACGGCGGGCAGAAGCCGACCGTCCTGATCGGCAAAGACACGCGCATTTCCGGCTACATGCTCGAAGCCGCGCTGGTGGCAGGTTTTACCGCTGCGGGTGTCAACGTCATCCAAACCGGCCCGCTGCCTACGCCGGGCGTGGCTTATCTGACCCGTGCGCTGCGTTTGTCCGCCGGCGTGATGATTTCCGCGTCGCACAACGTCTATTCCGACAACGGCATCAAATTCTTTGCCGAAGGCGGCGTGAAACTGAGCGATGAAATCGAGTTGGAAATCGAAGCCAAAATCGACGAGGAAATGAAAACCCAGCCGTCCGCCCGCCTCGGACGCGCCCGCCGTATCAACGGCGCAGACGACCGTTACATCGAATTTTGCAAATCCACCTTTCCCAGCCATTTGGATTTGCGCGGTCTGAAATTGGTGGTCGATACCGCACATGGCGCAGGCTATGACGTTGCGCCCAAAGTATTCCACGAACTCGGCGCGCAAGTCGTCAGCATCGGCGATGAACCCAATGGCTACAATATCAACGAAAAATGCGGCGCGACCCATCCCAAAGCCTTGCAGGCCGCTGTATTGCAGAACGAAGCCGACTACGGCATTGCGCTGGACGGCGACGGCGACCGTCTGATGATGGTTGACCGCAACGGCAAAGTGTACGACGGCGACAGCCTGATTTACGTCATCGCCAAAGCCCGCGCCCGAGAAGGCATCAACATCGGCGGCGTAGTCGGTACGGTCATGACCAATATGGCGATGGAAATCGCCTTAAAAGAGCAGGGCGTCGATTTCTGCCGAGCCAAAGTCGGCGACCGCTATGTGTTGGAACAGCTGAACCAACGCGGCTGGCTCATCGGCGGCGAGGCCAGCGGCCATATTTTGTGCATGGACAAACACAACACCGGCGACGGCATCATCTCCGCGCTGCAAGTTTTGGCGGCGCTGCAAATCCTGAACCAAGATCTTGCCACCGTTTGCGCAGACTGGCAGCCGTATCCGCAAACCATGATCAACGTGCGCATCCAAAAAGGTCAGAAATGGCAAGAAGCCTCGAAAGACGTGTTGGCTGAAGTGGAAAAAGAACTCGAAGGCAAAGGCCGCGTCGTATTGCGCGCATCAGGTACCGAACCGGTCGTGCGCGTCATGGTCGAAGCGCGTCAGGCGGACTGGGCGAAAAAGGGCGCGGAACGCATCGCGGCAGCCATCACCGGCAAGCAGTAATGCCGTCAAAAAATCAATCAGGTTTTTAGCAAACCTTGGAACTGCCGTCGTTTCCACGCAAGCGGGAACGGCGGTACAGTGGATTGATTTTAAATCAGGGCAAGGCGGGGGAACGCCATGCCGGTTTAAGGTTAATCCATTGTGATTGTGTTTTTTAGGATTCGAGGTCGTCTGAAACACATCAATTCATATTGTTCACACCTATTTTCATAACCTTCCTTGTTATTTCTTTCAGACGACCCTATCTTTGGTAAAATACGACATTCAGTTCAAATGAATTTCCCCTCCACATTACAACCGACGGATACGCCATGTTTGCCTTTTTAGAAGCCTTTTTTGTCCAATACGGCTACGCAGCCGTGTTTTTCGTTTTGGTCATCTGCGGCTTTGGCGTACCGATTCCCGAAGATTTGACGCTGGTGACAGGCGGCGTGATTTCCGGCTTGGGGTACACCAATTCGCATTGGATGGTTGTCGTCGGTATGCTCGGCGTGTTGGCGGGCGACGGATTTATGTTTGTCGCCGGACGCTTGTGGGGGCAGAAAATCCTTAAGTTCAAACCGATTGCCCGCGTGATGACGCCCAAGCGTTACGCGCAGGTGCAGGAAAAATTCGACAAATACGGCAACTGGGTATTGTTCGTCGCCCGCTTCCTGCCCGGCCTGCGAACCGCCGTTTTCGTAACCGCAGGCATCAGCCGCAAAGTTTCCTATACCCGCTTCATCCTGATGGACGGGCTTGCCGCGTTGGTTTCCGTGCCGGTTTGGATTTATTTGGGCGAATACGGCGCGCACAACATCGATTGGCTGATGGCAAAAATGCACAGCCTGCAATCCGGCATCTTTACTGTTTTGGGTATATTGGCAGTGGTGTTGGCTTGGTTTTGGTGGAAAAAACGCCAGCGCCTCCAGTTCTACCGTACCAAATTGAGCGAAAAGCGGGCGCAGCGCAAAGCCGCCAAGGCAGCCAAAAAAGCCGCGCAAAGCGAACAATAAAATCAAGCTCCCTGACAAGGTTGACAATATTCAATAGTTTCCGTGTCTTTTTATCCCCAAAGCGGTATCTTCTGCGTTGGCAATCCTCACCAAGCGTCCAAGCTTGTTGAGGCTTCCGACTTGAATCTCCCGATCCGTGAACAAAAATCCACTCGGAAAATCAAATATCGGCAGCCTCGGGGTGCTTTTTCATTTCAAGGTCGTCTGAAAACCGTCTACGCCGCCAAATTGCCAGCCTGTCCGAAATATAGTTAAATAAGCCGCATCATTATTTTCAGACGACCCGATGATGTCCATGAAACAAAAAATCTTCGTCCTCTACACAGGCGGCACCATAGGCATGACCCAAAGCAGCGAAGGCCTGCGCCCCGATACCGCGCTTGTCAGCCAAGCCCTTTCCCCCTTTTCAGACGACCTCGACTTCGAGTGGCACGTCTGCAATCCGTTGATTGATTCCTCCTCCGTCACCTTGCAACACTGGCGCGACTGGCTGGACATCATCGCCGCCAAACTGCCTTCCTGCGACGGCATCCTGATACTGCACGGCACGGACAGCATGGCGTACACCGCCAACCTCCTCGCACTCGCCCTGCAAGGTTTGGGCAAACCGATTGTCCTGACGGGTTCCCAATGGCCTTACGCTGCCGAAAACAGTGATGCCCCGCGCAACCTCTCCACCGCCGTCGCCGCCTTCAGCCTCAAGCTCAAACAAACCGTCATCGCCTTTGACGGCAAACTTTATCCCGCCGTCGGCAGCAGCAAAGTCAGTACCGAAACCGCCGCAGGCTTCGACAATCCGCATTTCGGCGCCATCGCCGAATGGGACGAAACCCAAGGCTGGCACAATATCTGCGTCCCGTCCCAAGACGCGGCAGATGTTTCAGACGACCTCAAAATCCGCTATCCCGACCCGCAGGCAAAAATCGCCGTCCGCACGCTTATCCCCGGCTTTGCCGTCCAAGAACTTGCAGACGGACTCGGACAGCTTCCCGCCCACGCCCTTATCCTGCAAAGCTACGGACACGGCAACACCCCCGCAGACGAAGGCTTCATCCGCGCCGTCCGAGACTTTACGCAGCAAGGCAAACTGCTGCTCAACATCAGCCAAGTCCGACAAGGCAGAACCGCCGCCGTTTACGCGCAAGGCAACGCGTTCCGCAATTCGGGCATTATTAACGGCGGCAAATGCAACCTCGAAACCGCCACCGCGCTCATGACCCTCGCCGTATCGCAAGGCTGGGGGGTGGAAGATGTTCACAAAGAATTGGTAAGACTGAAGTTAGTGTGAAATCGATGAACCTCACCGACACCCATTGCCACCTTGCCGATCCCGCCTTGCGCGAAAACCTGCCGCACATCCTGACCGCCGCGCGGGAGGCAGGGGTAGGGCGGTTTATCGTTCCCGCGACCCGGCCGCAGGATTGGCAGGACGTGGCGGATTTGGTGCAAAGGTCGTCTGAAAACCCGCTTTGGGGCAACATCCATATCGCGCTCGGCATCCATCCTTGGTTTTCAGACGACGTTTCCGAACCGGATTTCCAGCGTTTGAAACAAACATTGCAAACGCTTCCGACGGCATGGGTCGGTGAAATCGGCTTGGATTTTTACGACAAAACCCAAACGCCGCCGCAGCGCGAACGGCAAATCCAAGTCTTCAGCCGCCAGCTTGAAATCGCGCAAACCCTGCGCCGCTGCGTGATTATCCATAATCTTAAAGCCACCGCCGACATCGCCGCCGCCGTCAAGCAGACAGGCTTTGCCCAAGGCGGCATCGTTCACGCCTTCTCCGGCAGCGCGGAAGAAGCGCACGTGTTGACGACACTGGGTTTCAAAATCGGCATCGGTTCGCTGTTGCTCAACCCGAACGCACGAAAAATACGCGAAACCCTCAAAACCTTAAATGACACCGACTTCGTCTTGGAAACCGACAGCCCGTTTATGCTGAAAAACGAAATCAACACGCCCGCCAACATCCGCCAAATCGCCGCCATCGCCGCTGAAATTCGCGGCGTTGCTGTTGAAGAGATAGCCGAAGTGACCGAGCGGAATGTGGAAATATTGCTGGCAGCAGAAAAGGTCGTCTGAAAACATTCCGTCTTATCGGAATCGTGTTTTCAGACGACCTTTGGTTGTGAATTTTTGTGATAATGCAACGAACACCGCTATTTATAAAAGAGATGTCTTGCCGGACAGTTTCCTGTAATGTAAACGAGTTGACAATTTTTTACACTAAATATGACAGAATTTGACTTTATTAGACAGTTTTTGAAAAAACAGCAGGCGGAAGGTTTGGTGTTGGGTATCGGGGACGATGCAGCTATTATCCGTCCAAGTATCGGATTTGATTTGTGTTTTAGTTCCGATATGTTGATTAAGGACAAACATTTTTTTTCAGATGTTTCTCCTGAAGATTTGGCATGGAAAATGCTTGCAGTTAACATATCCGATATGGCGGCGATGGGTGCCGTTCCAAAATGGGTTCTGCTCAGTGCGGGATTGCCCGATTTGGACGAAAAATGGCTGACGCGGTTTTGCGAAAGTTTCTTCTCGCTGGCACAACGTTTCGGCATCACGCTTATCGGCGGCGATACGACCAAAGGTGATTTGGTATTCAACATCACCATCGTCGGCGAACTGCCCCAAGGGCAAGCCCTGCGGCGCGATGCGGCGCAAGAAGGGGATGATATTTGGGTGTCCGGGCAAATCGGTATGGCTGCGGCGGCATTAAACCATCGTCTGAAAAACTGCACCCTGCCGCCGGAAGTCTTCGGACTTTGCGAAGATAAACTCCTCAGACCGGAGCCAAGGGTAGATTTGGGTTTGGTACTTTTGCCGCTTGCCCATGCCGCCCAAGATATTTCGGACGGGCTGGCGCAGGATTTGGGGCACATTCTGACCGCGTCGTCGTTGGGGGCGGAGATTTCGACAGATGTGTTGCCGGTTCCCGACGAATTGAGAACATCGCTGTCTGAAGAACAATGGACGGCTTTCGCCTTATCGGGCGGCGACGATTATGAATTGGTATTTACCGCTTCCGCAGACCATCGCAGTGAAATCCTTGCCGCAGCAGCGCAATGCAGTGTGGCGGTAACGAGGATAGGGAAAACAAACAACTCAGGCCGTCTGAAAATAAAGGATAAAAAAGGCGGCGAATTATTGCTTACTTCACGGGGGTTCGATCATTTTGGCTGAATTTAAACCTACTTTCACATGGCTCAAAGAGCGTCCTTTATGCTTCTTAGGCTTCGGTTTCGGCAGCGGTCTTTCTCCCGTCGCGCCGGGAACGGCCGGTACTTTGGCGGCTTTGCCTTTGGCGTTTGTCCTTCATTTGATCGGAATCGGCGGCTGGGTTTTGGCATTGTTGTGTATCGCCATGTTTATTTGGGGAATCCGCATTTGCGGGTATACCGAAAAAGAGCTGGGCATACAGGATTACGGGGGTATCGTTTGGGATGAAATCGTAGCAATGATTTTGGTTTTGTCTTTCGTGCCTTTCCGCTGGAGCTGGTGGCTTGCGGCTTTTATCGTGTTCCGACTGTTCGACATGCTTAAGCCTTGGCCAATTAAATGGTTCGACAGCCGCATCCACGGCGGGCTGGGTATTATGCTTGACGACCTGATCGCCGCACTGATGACCGGACTGGTATTGGCACTCGCAACTTGGATTTTTTAAATTTTCCATACACGCAAATTTGTATAAATATCTGTCGATGAACCATAAGTCGATAAACCATAAAAAGTAACATTTCCTATTTTTTGAATATTTAAATAAAACATAACCATACGGGGTAAACAAATGAACAATATCGAAATCAACGTAACGCCGCATTACATCGCCGGACAAAGCGATGTTTATCGCGACCGCTATGCTTTCAATTATCAAATCACCATCTGCAACCGCAGCAACAAAGTCATCACATTGCGCCAGCGGTTTTGGGAAGTTACCGACGGGCACGGGGAAATCGGGCAGGTCGGAAACGGCGGTTTGATCGAAGAGCAGCCCGTCCTGTATCCCGGTGAGGAATACGAGTACAACAGCGGCTCGCAGATTAGTACGCCTTGGGGCAGTATTGAAGGCGCCTACGAGTTTGAAGACAGCATCGGCGAGCGTTTTGTTATCGGCGTACCGAAGCTGGATTTCAAAGCAGGTTTTACCCTGCAATAAAATACTTGAAAACAATACAAAGCGGGAACCTAAGGTCGTCTGAAAGAAATAAGGGGCTTTCAGACGGCCTTTTTTTGCCTGTTCGTTTGATTTAAATGTTGAGTGATGGTTTTTTAGCGGCAAGAAGGTCGTCTGAAATTAATCGTGAATCAAAATAGAAGGCTCCGTCTTTTTATGTTTGTGCAGATAGGGCAGGTATTTTCAGTCGCCGATATTTATCGGCTTTTTGTCATGTTGAAATACAGATTTCCATTTGCGCAGGCTGACGTCAGATGGGTATTTTTATTTTAATGTTCTCTACATTTAGATCCGACTTGATGAGTTTGGATTTATAGAGAAAATAAGGAGCATATCATCAGACCGTTGCTTTTTTTAACGCTTTATGCTGAAATGACCGAACACTAAAAACACAATGAGGAGAAAATATGCAATTATTTTTGGAGAATTTAAAAGCGTTTTTTGAAACAGTCAGCGGCTGGGTCTGGGGACCCGTTATGCTGGTGTTGTTGGTCGGAACGGGCGTTTTGTTGACCGTTATGCTCAAAGGCCTGCAATTTTCTATGCTCGGTTACGCGCTCAAGCAGGCGTTTATGCAGCAGAAAACAACGGATGACGGTGAAGACCACGAAGGCGATATTTCCCATTTCGCTGCTTTGATGACCGCTCTGTCAGCCACCATCGGTACAGGCAACATTGCCGGTGTGGCAACCGCCGTGGTTACCGGTGGCCCGGGTGCGGTATTTTGGATGTGGATGACCGCCATTTTCGGTATGGCGACCAAATACGCCGAGGGCGTGCTGGCGGTGAAATACCGCGTGACCAACTCCAAAGGCGAAATGTCCGGCGGACCGATGTATTACATCGAAAAGGGCTTGGGCAAAAACTGGAAATGGATGGCATTGGCGTTTGCTTTATTCGGCACATTCGCTTCGTTCGGTATCGGCAGTTCGGTACAGTCCAACTCGGTTGCGCAGGCCGTTCAGACGAGCTTCGGCGTAGAACCGGGCTATACCGGCGTCGTCCTGACCATTTTGACCGCTATCGTCGTTTTGGGCGGTATTAAAGGCATCGCTAAAGCTGCTTCGTTTATCGTACCTGCGATGGCGGTGTTTTACGTTTTAGGCGGCATTGCCATTATTGCTGTAAATTCGGACTTACTGGCACCCGCTGTCAAGCTGATTTTCTCTGATGCGTTCAGCGCGCAGGCTGTGGCAGGCGGCGCAATCGGGACGGTGATCCGCTACGGCGTGGCGCGCGGCGTGTTTTCTAACGAGGCGGGTATGGGTTCCGCACCGATTGCCGCTGCAGCCGCGAAAACCGACCATCCCGTCCGCCAGGCATTGGTTTCCATGACCGGGACGTTTTTGGACACGATCGTCGTCTGCTCGATTACGGGAATTGTATTGGTGATGGGTTTGCTCGGCGCGGGCGGTGAGTTTGTCAAACCGGAATTGAGCGGCGCGGCGCTGACTACCGTTATCTTCCAAAAAATGCTGCCCGGTTTCGGCGGATGGGTCGTTACCATCGGTTTGATTTTCTTTGCCTATTCGACCATTTTAGGCTGGTGTTATTACGGTGAGAAATGTGCGGCATATGTATTCGGCGAAAAATCCGCGAGTCTCTACCGTGTTTTTTACGTCGCCTCGGTCATGCTGGGAACTGTCTTGAGTCTTGATTTGGTTTGGCTCGCTTCGGATACGTTCAACGGATTGATGGCTTTGCCCAACTTAATCGCCCTCTTGCTGATGGCGAAAGTAATTGTCAGGGAAACTCAGGATTTCAAACAGAAAATCCGTAGCGGTGAATTGCCTCATTAATTTGAATGAAACAAAAGGTCGTCTGAAAACCAAGAT
>NZ_KV812060.1:44322-58083 GCF_001813335.1 Neisseria sp. HMSC055H02
GAAACAAAAGGTCGTCTGAAAACCAAGATTTTGGTTTTCAGACGACCTTTTTATTTGTCTGAATGGGCGTTATTTCGCAGGGCTGCGGCTGATTTGCTTCATCCAGGCAAACAGTTCGTCCAGGTCATAATCGCCGCCGTGTCCGACATCCCAAGGCAGGGCGTAATCGACGGTGTAGCCGTTGTTTTGCAGTTTGGCGGCTAATATGGCGGAGACTGCCAACGAGGTATCGCGGTCGTTGGTGCCGACGCGGATGCGCCAGTTTTGCGGCAGGTTCGCGCCCGGGTTGCCGATGTAGTTGAGCGGGGTCATGATTTTGACGGTTTCTTCGTCCGCGATTTCGGCGTTGGCGGCGGTATTGTGTTGCATGGAAAACGCGGTGAAGTGGCGTTTATCGACGGTATCGGTGCCGAAAAGCTGGTTTTCGCCCGCGCTCAAATCTACGCCGTCAAAGGCAGGCGGTGTTTTTTGCCGTCCGGCGGCTTTGGCGTAGGCATCGAAATCGACGGAGACGACTTTGCCGTTGCGGACAGTCAGCCATTTGCGGTCGCTCAAGTCTTTGCCTGCGTCAAGCTGGGTCTGGGCGGATTGGGCGAGCAGGCCGGCAATATGGTTTTTAAAGCTGCCGTTGCCTTGGGCATCCAGCGTCAGGGGTTTGCCTTCGGGGGATTTCAGGTTCAGGCTGTTGAGATAGACGGGGTATAGCGGTTTGAGGAGGTCGGACAGTTTTTTCTCGTCGTCGGTCAGCGTGCCGGCGACCAGCTCGCGTTTGACGCGGTAGTCGAGCATGGAAATGTTCATTTTTTTATAGTCGTTAACGCCGTTGAACTGCCATTCGTAAGCCATGTCGGCATGGTCCAAGTCGGTAATCGGGCAGTAGGCGGATACGGCGAAAACTTTGTCGCTGCCTTCCGCCGTGCCTAAGGCTTTGAGGTGGTTTTCGTAATCTTTTTGGTCGGCTGTTGCGCCTAAGAGGGCGGACATCGCGCCGCCCGCGCTTGTGCCGTTGGAAATGATTTTTTCGGCATCGCCGGGCATGGTTTTGTCGTTGGCCTTCAGATAGCGGACGGCGGCTTTCAAATCAACGATGGCGGCGGGTGCTTTGCCGGTGGATTCCGTTCTGCCGCGCGCGCCCGGGGAGGCGACGACGTAGCCTTTGGAAAGGGCGGTCAGCGCGGCGTTCGGCGATTTTTGACCGTCTTCAGGTTCGCCGCGTTTGCCTTCTAAAGCAGGTTTGCCCGGTTCTGCAGGCATATAGCCGCCGATTTGGTTGGGCAGGAAAATCGGTGCGGTTTCAGCGGTAAAGCCGTCTATCTCGCCGCCGTTGTAATAGGCTTCGGGGACGTAAATATTGATGATTTCGTAGCGGGTATCGACAGGATTGCGGACGTAAACCACGTTTTCGTAAGCGCGGAATTTAACCGCCTGACCGTTCACTTCGATGCTTTGTTCGGTGTATTTCTGTTTGGAAAAGTCCAAGTCGTAGGTTTTGGCGGTTTGGACGTTGGCGCAGGCGTTTAAGCCCAGCGCGACGGAAACGGATAACAGGGTTTTGTTCAGCGTATTCATGATGTGCTTTCTGAAAGGGTAACGGAACGATGATAGCTAAGACAAAGGTCGTCTGAAAACGTTTTATCCTGTTTTCAGACGACCTTTGCGTTTCTAAACCTTTTCAATACCAATCTATTCAAGACTCGGCGCAATCTTTCAGCGTATCTTTATAAGTATAAAGGTACGACGCACCGACAAACGATGCGCCGCCTAAGACATTGCCTAAAAACACGGGAATCATGTTGAAGAAAAACTGCCCCCATGTAATGTCTGCGCCCGCCAAAATACCGGCGGGGATGACGAACATATTGGCGACAAGGTGTTGGAAGCCGTTTAATACGAAAATCATCACGGGAAACCAAATCGCCAACATCCGCCCTGCCGTATGCTTGGCTGCAAAGTGCAGCCAAGCGCCCATACACACCATCCAGTTACACGCGACCGCCGAGACGAAAGCCCTGCCGAAATCCATGTGGACTTTGGCTTCCGCCACCGCAATCGTTTTTTCCGCCACGCTGCCTTCGGTCATACCGACATAGTGTCCGAGGAAAAACGCCATCGCCAGCGTTCCCGCCAAATTGCCCAGACATACGACAACCCAGTTGCGCAGCAGCATTTTCGTAGAAATCCGCCCTGCCAAACGCCCCAAAGACATAATCATCATATTGCTTGTCACCAGCTCGCCGCCGCCGAGCAGGATGCAGATCAAAGCGATGGGGAACATTGCCGCGCCGAGCAAAGTCGCCAAACCGCCCCATTCGTGCGGAATGCCGCTGACCACTTTCAAATAGGCAAGATAACCGAAGCCGATGTATCCGCCCGCCAAAACGCTCAAAACCGCCAGCGTGGAAACGCTGGATTGTGCCTTGGCACAGCTTTTATCGAGGACGACCTGTAAAATTTCCTGTGGGTATAAATCGCGCGAAGCCATGATTTTCCTTAAAGTGGATTGAGGTGGGAGCGCCGCTTTTGAAAGACGGCAAAACTGTTGCGGTAGGGCAGTGTCGGGGGATGCCGGTTTACGGTCTTATCGGATAAAAAATAATAGTGTATTAAACCTAAAATGCGGTCGCACTGCCTTGCTTTGGCTCAAAAGAAATATTATTACATGAGGGGTGATTGAGATAAGGCAGGAAGTATATATGTTTCAGATGCGTTTGAAGGAACCTGCCGTATCCGGTTTCAAATGCCCGCCGATACGGTCTCGCGATTTGTCAAACCTGCCCGATTTATGGGAAAATCGCATGATTTAATTTTAATTTAACGAAGGGCGACACCGTGTTAGACAGAGAAGGCTATCGCCCCAATGTCGGTATCATCTTAATCAACAACCGCAACGAAGTCTTTTGGGGCAAGCGTGTGCGCGAACATTCTTGGCAGTTCCCGCAAGGCGGCATCAAGCCGGGCGAAAGCCCCGAAACCGCCATGTACCGCGAGCTGTACGAAGAAGTCGGACTGCTGCCGCAACACATCAAAATCGTCGGCCGCACGCGCGACTGGCTGCGTTACGACGTGCCGAGCCACTGGGTACGCCGCGAATGGCGCGGTTCGTATCGCGGGCAGAAGCAGATTTGGTATCTTTTGCGGCTGGTCGGGCGCGACAGCGACATCAATCTGCGCGCCTGCCACCATCCCGAATTTGACGGCTGGCGTTGGCACCAATATTGGGCTCCCGTTGACGAAGTGATTGATTTCAAACGCGACGTTTACTTGGGGGCATTAAAAGAACTCTCCTCCCGCTTCCTGCGCGGCATGGAAAGCTACGAAGACTTTACCGCGCGCCTGCCTGTTGACAACCGATAAAACAACGAAACGCAACGCTTTCAGGTCGTCTGAAAGCGTTGTTCTTCCTTTCAGACGACCTCTTCCCCTATGACTAAAAACAACCAATACAGCGAATCCAGCATCACCGTCCTCAAAGGCTTGGAGCCGGTCAAAGAACGTCCCGGCATGTACACACGCACCGACAGCCCGACCCACATCTGCCAAGAAGTCATCGACAACGCGGCGGACGAGGCGTTGGGCGGTTTCGCCACTGAAATCGACGTGCGCATCCACGACGACGGTTCGCTTTCCGTGCGCGACAACGGGCGCGGCATTCCCGTCGGGCTGCATCCTGTCGAAGGCGTGCCCGTGGTCGAACTCGTGTTTACCCGTCTGCACGCGGGCGGCAAGTTCAATAAAAAAGACGGCGGCAGCGCGTATGCCTTTTCAGGCGGCCTGCACGGTGTGGGCGTATCCGTCACCAACGCCCTCTCCACCCGCCTCGAAGTAACCGTCAAACGCGAAGGCAAAATCCACCGCATCGTGTTTGCCGGCGGCGATGTGGTCGAACCGTTGGCGCAAGTGGGCAAATGCGCCGTCAAAGACAGCGGCACCGAAGTGCGCGTTTGGCCGGACGGCAAATATTTTGAAAGCCCGAATTACAGCATCCCCGAACTCGAACGCCTGCTGCGCGCCAAAGCCGTGCTGCTGCCGGGCGTGCGCGTTTCCCTGACCCGTCCGGTAAAAGGCGAAGACGAAGCGCACACCCAAACCTGGCATTACCCCGACGGTCTGAAAAGCTATCTGACCGACCTGATTGCCGACGCGCAGGAAGCCGTGCCGCTGTTCTCCTGCGAAAACTACATTTCAGACGACCACAACGGCGATTTCAGCATCGGCGAAGGTGCCGCCTTTGCCCTGACCTGGCTGGAAGAAGGCTCGTGCGCCAACGAAAGCTACGTCAACCTCATCCCCACCCCGCTGGGCGGCACGCACGAAGCGGGCTTGAAACAAGCCGTGTTCAACGCCGTCAACAATTTCATCAACCTGCACAACCTCCTACCGCGCGGCGTGAAAGTGCAAAGCGACGACGTGTTCGGCAAAACCGCCTTCGTTCTCTCCGCCCGCGTCCTCGACCCGCAGTTCCAAGGTCAGACCAAAGACAAGCTGACCAACCGCGACGCGCTGAAACTCGTTGCCGCCGTATCGGGTGACCCTTTGGAATTATGGCTGAACCAAAACGTTGACTTTGGCAAAAAAATCGCCGAACTCGCCATCCGTCAGGCACAAGCGCGGATGCGTTCGGTTAAAAAAATCGAAAAGAAAAAAGGCAGCGGCGTCGCCGTCCTGCCCGGCAAACTGACCGACTGCGAAAGCGAAGACATCCGCGAAAACGAACTCTTCCTCGTTGAAGGCGATTCCGCCGGCGGCTCCGCCAAACTCGCCCGCGACAAAGCCACCCAAGCCATCCTGCCCCTGCGCGGCAAAGTGCTCAACAGCTTTGAAGTCCACCCCGACCAGCTTTTCGGCAACGCCGAAATCCACGACATTTCCGTCGCCATCGGCGTCGATCCGCACGGCATCAACGACCATCCCGATTTAAGCGGCCTGCGCTACGGCAAAATCGCCATTCTGTCCGATGCCGACGTGGACGGCTCTCATATTCAAGTTTTGCTGCTGACCCTGTTCTACCGTCACTTCCCGAAACTGGTCGCCGACGGACACATCTACGTCGCCCAGCCGCCGCTGTTCCGCGTCGATGTCAACGCACAAGGCAAAAGCAAACCCGCCCGCAAATTCTACGCCCTCGACCAAAACGAACTCGACAGCATTTTGGAGCGGCTGCAAAAAGAAGGCGTCAAAGAAACTGCCTACTCCATCAGCCGTTTCAAAGGCTTGGGCGAGATGAACCCCGACCAGCTCAAAGACACCACCATGCACCCTGACACCCGCCGCCTGTTGCAGGTGCAAATCCCCGAAGGCGCGGATGACGAAACACGCGACATCTTCGTCAAACTGATGGGCAAAGGCGAAGCCGCCGCCCGCCGCGCATGGATGGAACGCGAAGGCGATACGGCTCAATTGGATATTTGACGCCGTTGGTTTGAAAAGCAAAAAGGTCGTCTGAAAACGGATTTGGGTTTTCAGACGACCTTTTCTCAATTATCTTTAGATTGTTTGATGGAAAGAACGACTGCTTGCAGGAGACCTATATTTGTGCGGCAGCAGGCAGGGTCCAGGTAAATGGAGAAAAGGCATCAAACCCTGAAAAACGATACCCTGAGTGGAGGGCTGTATATTGGAAACGTCGTCTGAAAATGTTCAGACGACGTTTTTATATGGGAATCTGCTTAACCCAAAACCGACGGCACGAATCGGGTGATGGTATCGCGCAGGACGATGAGTTTGCCGTGGAAGAAATGGGATGAGCCGGCGATGGTGATAACCGGCAAACCTTGCGGTTCCGCCCATGTCCAAGCCTTGCTGATTTCAACGACTTCATCTTCAGCACCATGAATCATCAGAGTTTTGGATATATTGGGAACGGAAGTGGGTTCGGGGCGGTCGGTGTAGTGGTGTACTGCCGCGCCGATGAGCAGCAGTAAATCCGGCTCGCGCTCTTGGGCGGCGAAGGTGGCGACATAGCCGCCGAAGGAGAAGCCCGACAATGCGAACTTTTCGGCTTCGGGATGTTGCGCGCGGGCGTAGTCGATGACGGCGATACAGTCTTGCGTTTCGCCGCGTCCATAGTCGTGAACACCTTCGCTGTTGCCCACGCCGCGCAGGTTGGGCAGGTAACAGTGAAAACCGAGCTGAGATAAGGCTTTGGCGGCGGTTTGAATGACTTTGTTGGTGTTCGTGCCGCCTTGCAGCGGGTTGGGATGGTTGATGACTGCCACGCCGCGTGCAGGTGTTTGCACGGCTGGAAGATAGATGGTTTCGAGCAGCCCTGCGGGGCCTGCGATTTGGATGATGTCGGGTTTTTGCATGGGAGGTTTCCTTGGGGGGTGGTGTTTGGGTATGGGCATATGTTGTTGCCCGCAAGAGGTCGTCTGAAAACTGGGAGTTCGGGTTTCAGACGACCTTTTGTTGTGTGGTTTGTGTTACCACATCAATATTTTGGGCATGGGCGTTACTTCGTAACCGTCTTTGCGCAGCAATTCGATCAAGCCTTGTTCGGACATCAGGTGCATGATGCCGACGGCGAACAGCGTGCTTTTTTCGGCGGATTGGGCTTTGATTTCAGGCAGCCATTTCAAATTGCGGCCGACCAATAAGTCGTTTTGAAACCAGTTCAGCATCAAAGGGGCAATTTCGGGGTATTTTTTCAGGGATTGCTGTTCGTATTTTTTATGGGTATCGGCGAAACCGTCAAAGTTACCGCTTTCGTAAAGACCGTACATTTCATGGGTTTGTTCGAGAAAGTCTTTGTTGTCGTCCGTTGTTGTTTTCAAAATACGGATGATGCTTTCTTCGGGAAAGGCGGAAAAACTTTCCGCTAATTGAGGCATGGTTTCGAGGAAGCGGCGCGGCTTGCCTGCTTTTTGGGCTGCCTTGGAAAGCAGCATATCCACGCCTGTCGTGGAGCTGTATTCGGCGGGGTAAACGCTTTGGGCAAATAGGAATGCCGCCCAAGGTTTCATGCCGTCGACAGCTTCCGCCAAGGGAGCGGTTTCGGGATTTATGCGGAAGGCCTCTTGCAGGGCTTGGAAAGCTTTATCGCCGAGCTTGGCTTTCAGGGATTTGGTGTCGGTGGCTTGGTTGAAAAACTGTTGGTATTGTTGTTGCGTTTCCGGATTTTCTTCCGGCAATACGTCGGTTTCCGTGGTCAGTTGTTCGACGGAGGCAAGCAGGTTTTCGGCTTCTTTCGATAGGACGGCTTCTTTTTTGCCGATGTGGATGGTGCCGGCAAGGTAAGAGTCGGGCTGTCCTGCCTTACTGATTTTCCAAACGTTGCTGGACAGTTGCGGTACCGACCAGTCGACAGACGCAGCGGAAGCAGTTTTGATTTTTTCATCGGAAGCAGTATGTTCTGCCTCGGGTTGGCAGGCGGTCAGGGTAAGGAGGGTAAAGCCTGCGGCAAGGAGGGAAAGGAATGGGCGCATGAAATTTCCTCTGAAAGATACGGGCAACGGGATGATGTGCAATGTATAGTGGATTAACTTTAAACCAGTACGGCGTTGCCTCGCCCTTACCGTACTATCTGTACTGTCTGCGGCTTCGACGCCTTGTCCTGATTTAAATTTAATCCACTATAGTTGAATGGTTGCAATACGCCAAGCCGACAAGCAAGGTCGTCTGAAAAGGGATATGGGTTTCAGACGACCTTTATCTGCCGGATTCGACCACTCTATTTCTGATGTTCCGCCAGTTTCAGGTAAACGCCGGCAACGTCTTGTTCGCCGTAACCTGCTGCAACGGCTTGACGGTAGCTCTCGGCAACGGTTTCAACGGCAGGCAGCGAATTGCCTGCCTGTTTCAATTCGTTGACGGCGAGATTGAGGTCTTTGGAGGCGTGTTTGAGGGCGAAGGCGGGCGGGAATTTACGGTTTGCCCACAGGGATTTTTTGGTTTGGAACATGGGCGAATCCATGGCAGAACCGCCGACGGCTTCGATGATGGTGTCGGTATCGATGCCGAATTGCCGCGCCATCAGCATGGCTTCACTGTATGCCTCGCCGAAGATGCCCAAGAGCGAATTGAGTACGAGTTTCGCGCCGGAGCCTTTGCCGACGTTGCCGAAGTGGAAGGTTTTTTTGCCGAGGATGCCGAACACTTTTTGCAAGGGATTTAAAACATTTTCTTCGCCGCCGAAGAGAATCAGTAATGTGCCGTTGGTGGCGGGGACAACCGAGCCGGAGACGGGGGCTTCGGCGAACTGTCCGCCTGCCGCTTCGACGATTGCTTTGACAGCGAGGTTTTCTGACGGGGCGATGGTGCTCATGTTGACGATGATTTTGCTGTCAAGCTCTTTTCGGGTATCTTCGTCAAGGATATCGAGGATGGCGGCGTAGTCGGAAACCATCAGGAAAATAATGGGATAAGCGCGGATAAGTTCGGCGCGGCTGGGGTAAACTTTTGCGCCTTTGGTTTGCAGGTCGGCGGCTTTATCGGGTGAACGGTTGTAAACGCCGACTTCGATGCCCGCATCGAGCAGGCGCGTTACCATCGGGTTGCCCATCTGTCCCAGGCCGATCCAGCCGATTTGTGTGTATTCGTTGTTTGACATGGTGTTTGCTCCTTTGTGGGTTTGATTTGCCATCATATCGGTTTGGCGGTCGTCTGAAAAGTTTTGAAGGCTTTCAAACGGTCTTTTTGGGGAAATCCAAATGAGAACATCCGCCGCTATTCCATTGCAAACAGGAATAACGGCGGATTGTCGGTTGCTATAACGCTACTGTTTTTCTTTTCAGACGACCCGTCGGATCAGTATCGGATATCGACGGTTACCTTATCCTTATACTCACCCGGGGTGTAGTCGGTGTTTTGGACTTCTGCCGAGATGGTGTGTGTCTGGCTGCTGCCGTCGCCGGTAAATCTTTGCGCGCTGCCTGTGCCCGAAGATTGGTTGCCCCAGAAGTCGGAACTGTTACCTTTTTTGAGGCGGTAGGGGACTTTGTCGGCGTTGGCGGGATTGGCGGATTTCATCTCGCCGCTGCCTTCCTGATTGCCGTTGGAAGGAATCAGACCGACGGTGTAGGGCGTACCGTTGGTACAGCGGACGGTGAGGTTGCCCGACTGTTTCAGGTCGGTACTGCCGGCGGTGTGTGTGCCGAAGTCGATGTCGTCGGCGGAGATGAATTCGCAGACGGGGCTGGCATGTGCCTGTACCGTAAAAGGGAAACTGTCGTTGGATGAGTAATATGTACCGCAGTTGGCGGGATGCTTACTCCAAAAAGTCGAATTCCAATTCAGCGAGGCCGATACATCATTGAAGATAGCTTCATACGGGCTGCCATCAGCGTAAGGTGAGGCGGTTTCCTGATGGTTGAGGAGTTTGGCGGTGAGGGTAATTTGACCTGAAAAGGTACCCTTGGGACCAATAATCAGCTTATCAGTCATATAGGGTGTGGCGTTGCTGTTGGGCGCGTTGCTGCCCCAGACGGTGCCGTCGGGTTTGTAGAGCTGGAATTGTAAGGTGTTGGTAGGACGTTTGGGGTGGGTAAGCAGCCTCGGATTGTTTTGTGAAGGGGAACGATTGCCGCCATTGATATTGAAACACAGACGGGTATGAGAGGTACTTGTCAAAAAACTTTGACATGAGTAGCTGATGGTGGCTTTGGCTTCAGGAATCTGTCCTTCGAGCAGGTTAATACCTTGTGCGGGGCTACCGAATGACAAGATATTGCCGCTGACCCCAGAAATACTGCTGACGGAGGCGGTACATGATATGTAGTTGCCTACCTCTCCATTGTGCGCCCATGTTTGGACAGGGGCAAACATCAGCCATAAGGCTGCGGGCAATATGGTTTTGTAGAGCAGTCGCGAAGTCTGAATGAAACCTGCAGGGTTTGTTTTCAGACGACCTTTCTTTATATTTATCTGCATATGATGTCTCCCAGTTCCGGGATGGAATCCGGATTGTGTGTTTCAGGGTAGTCCGCCTCAAAGGTGCAAGTGCCGCCGTTTTCGGGGAGGATGACGGTGAAGCGGTTTCTACCTTTTTTCATGTTTTCAATATATGTTTTGCCGTCGAAGCCGGTTACGGCTGCCGGTGTGCCGTCTTCGGCAGTAATGCTGCCGCCGCTCGGGAGTAATTGGTTTTGTGCGTCTTTCAGCGTCATGGTGGCGGCGCGGGTACGCTGGATTTTGAATTCGACGCGCATGCCCGAGCGTTCGGGCGGAGCGATTTCGGCGACAGTGTGTTCAAGCTGGACGTCCAGCGGCAATTCGGCGATATCGACGCTGACAGTGTTTTTTTGGTAGGCGGAGAGGCTGGGGATCAGTGCCAGTCCCTTGCGGTTGGTTTTGCCTACGGGCATGCCGCCTGCGCGGATGGGGACGTCCGCCATATCGCCGGTGCTGACGACGGCAAAACTGTCGTTGACTTGGCGGGTGGCGAAGAGGCTGCCGCCCATGAGGACGAGACCGCCCCTCCAGCCTGCGTTCCAGTTGCTGTTGCCGCTTTGGCTGTAAACGTTTGCCCAGCCGTCGCCGTAGGTGTTTTGATGGCGGATGTTGCCGTTGAAGGTATTGCTGCGGCTGCCGTTTGCGTTGTCGTTTTGCTGCCAGCCTATGCCCCAGCTGGTGCTGCCCATGCCGCTGCTGGTTTTGTTCAGGGTTGCCTGATAACTGTTGTTGTGTTTGTTTCTGCTGATGCCTGCGGAGGTCGAATAGCCGTTGTCGAGGCTGACGGAGAGGCCTGCGTGGAAACTCAGTTCGCGCCTGTTGCGGAAGTTTTTATTGGCGCCGGCGTAGAGCGAGGTACGGTTTTTGAAGCTGCGGCTCCAGCCGAACGAGCCTACGCCGTCGGCGGGGCTGCCTTCTGTGTGGGAATGGACGTAGGAAAGGCTGAATGAGCCGAGTTTGTCGCTGCTCCAGCCTGCGGATGCGGAGGCGGATGTGGCGGGATGGCGGGTGGCTTTGAAAAAGTCTGCGCCGTATGCGGTATCGCCCAGTTCGGCAAATTGCCCGTTGGTACGGCTTGCGCCCGCGCTGAAGGAGAGCCTGTCCCATTGGGTGCTGAAAAACGCGCTGCCGCGCCGTCCTGTTTTGCCCGCAAAGCGGCTTTCGGCATAATTAAGATTGAGTTGTCCGAGCGAACCCAATACGGTGTCGGCGGCAATGCCCGCCTGACGGTAGCCGCGCGCAGCCTCACCATGGATTTGGGCGGTCAGGGTATTGCTGACGCCGTAACGCAGCGTGCCGGAGGCGGCGGGGTCGGATTGGTATTTGGCGGAACGGATGCCGTAATCGCGGCGGACGTAGCCTGCTTCAAACGACCATTCGTTCAAGCCTTTTGCCAAAAGTCCGCTGCCGCCGTAAAGCGGCATATCGACGACGACGGTGCGCCCCAGTACGTCGGTGGCGACGACTTGGGCGTTGCTGCGGCCGCTGATGGACGGCGGCAGGATGAGTTCGTATTCGCCCGCTTCGATGTCGCGGCTCATTTGTTTGACGCCGTCGAGGTAGAGGTCGACCGTGCCGGGCAGGGTGCTTTTACCGAGGTAGGAACGCAGCGGGGCGGTTTGTTTCCATGGGCGGGTGTTGTAAGTGCGGGAGATTTTGATACCGCCGATGCGTGTGCCGCCCCATGAGCCGATTTGTCCGGTCAGGGTGTCGCCGACGGTCAGCGATATGCCTTGTTCGGGCCAGACGGTACGCCAGTAGGTATCCAGGCGGGCGGTGTTGCCGCGGGAGCCGCTTTCTTTGTTGTGGCTTCGGTTGGCAAATTGGGTGTGGTTCAGATAGCCCCAAGGCGTGCTCAGGCGCATTTCGCCGAAAACGCCCTGCGTCCCGCTGCCGGAATTGTTGCGCGAGATATTGGTGTCGTAGTTCAGAACGGCGGCAAAGCCGGGTTTGGCGATGGCGTAGCGGTTTTCCTGCGGCACGCCGATTCGGGCGGTTTTCAGGTCGGGCTGCCATTCGAGGGGGGCGGTGAGATCAAGGGTTTGCGCGGCGGCATCGTATTTTGCCTGCAAACCGGGGATAGTGGAGAGTTCGAACCATACGCCCGCGCCGGGTGTGGACGCACTGTCCTGTATTTCAGGCACAACGCTGTTTTTGCCTGCTTCGGCAGCTTCTGCGTCGGGCAGGGCAATACCGTAGGCGCGCAGAGATTCGGGGCGTGCATACAGCACGCCGTTACGCGACATGAAAGGTTCGATACCGTCGCGTATGCTGCCGTTGACTTTGACCTGCGGGTAAACGGTCAGCCATGCCTGCTCGTAGGCAGCAGAAGCCTCCTGCGTCAGGATGTCTTGAGCAGGAGAGGGCAGGGCGTAGAAACACAGCATCAGCGCGGTACTTAACCGCGTCAGCCGTGTTCTTAGATCATGGGGCGGCAAACCGTACCTCCGTTTGGATCGGCATACCGTTTACCGTGACATTCAGACGACCTTGGTTCAAAGAAGCGGGGGAAACTTCCAATTCGCGTCTCCAAGTGTTGCTCGGTAGAACGTAGCCCGCCAAACCACCTACCAGTATCAGCGGATCTTTGGCAGAGGTTGTCTGAACGGTAATACTACTCAGTTGCGCATGGGCATTGCCCGTATTTTCGGCAACCAAAACCGCTTTGCCGTTTGCGGCTTTTTCCGCGCGCCATTGCAGCTTCGGTTCGGCATTGTTTTGAACGTTGACAAACAGCGGCAGCGAATAGTGCATCACTAACTGGATACCTTTTTGCGGTTTTGCATTGGGCGAGGGCAGTTCGTCCACGATCAAGCGGTAGGCTTCTTCAATCTGTTTGTCGGACGGTTTGACACGCATCACGCGGAACTGCTGTTGCGCACCCGCTTCCAGTTTGACCATAGGCGGACTGGCAATGACGGCATCAGTCGGCTCGAGTATTTCGCCACCATTTGCGTCCTGCGCCCAACGGAATACGCGTACTTGTGCCGTCAACGGCTCTTTACCCGTATTTCCCAAAGTAAAAATGCCCGCCCGCTGTTTGGCGGGCAGGGAAAGCGATGTCGGACTGACTTGCAAGCCGGCGGCATGGCTTTGTAAAACTGCTGCCGCCGTCAGCATACCGACGAGTGTGCTGATTGCTTTTTGCATGAGGATTTTTTAGTTGTTTTGTTTTGAGGGAGTAACCTAGATTAGTAGGACCGGGTTACTTTGACTTGGTCTTGGTAGGTATCGATAAATTTGTTTAATTCACCTGCTTTGACAGTTGCAAATACAGGGAGTTTGACTGCTTGGGCATCACTTAAACCCTGTCCTGTCAATGAAAGAAGGTCGGCACCTGAATTGCCCCAAGGATTGTTGCTGTTGGTTTCTTGGACTGTTTCATTTATGCCTGAGCCGCTTACGACAGGTTTTTGAAGTTGATAGTTAACGGTGTCATTATTTTGTTTTGATGTACGAGAGATGCCCCACATTGTGCCTTCACCATTGTTGCTTGGTACGTTTTGAGGTCCCAAACCTACTGTGAAAAGTGTGTTTTTACTGCAACGGATATTCAGACCAGTAGCTATACCGCCAATGTTTTTTTCGGTAATAGCAGTTGAGTTTGATGATGCGACATGTGTGCTAAAATCAATGTCTGCCCCAGCTAGACTTGGACTTTCAGTAGTAATTTTTGTACTGTTCAATGCGCTGTTTGTTGTTAGAACTTCGCAAGTGCCGGTCAATTTCAGGTGTACGTTGAAATGGCCTTCTTTAGTTTCGGCCATTGCAGCATTGCCCATCATCATGAGGGAAGCCAAAGCCAGAGAAGTTAAAGTAAAACGTGTTTTCATCGGATTTATCCTTAGAGCGTGTTCATAGTCTTCGTAGCAGGAC
>NZ_KV812061.1:0-246 GCF_001813335.1 Neisseria sp. HMSC055H02
TTAAAACCATTGTTTTTGAAAAGGTAAAATAATATGACAACTTATACTATTCCAAGAAAATATTATCAATCTCTGCATATAATTGAGGGATCTCTATTAAGTTATACTTTGAAAAATGATGAATTCCATATCATCGTCAATTGTGTGGACTATCCGGACTTTCCTCAAGAGATCTCTACTCCCAATTATACAGACTGGGTAAAAATTAAATTTAATCAGTTCAGCTATCTGAAATTTATCTATGGA
>NZ_KV812062.1:0-4734 GCF_001813335.1 Neisseria sp. HMSC055H02
CAGACACTATTTCAGAACTTTCAAAACACCCTCAATCCAAATCCAAACAGCCCAAAACCATCCAATTCTCACAAAAACAAACAGAAACTCAACTCCCAACACCTAATAACACCAAAGGTCGTCTGAAATCTTTTTCAGACGACCTTTGAAATCACTACAACATATCCAAATTCAGTTCAGACTTAATAACAAATCCCTAAAAACATTTGGGTCTTTGATAAAAGTCATCTCACCCTCTTGGGGAAAATGAAAATCTAGCAGTCTTGATACCCAAAAGCGTACGCACCCAGCCCGCTGCGCCACAGGAAAATATTCCTTCTCCGCATCAGATAGCGGACGAATGTTTTCATAACCGTCAATAAACGCTTTGCATAACTTCGCATCCAACTTGTTATCAGAAGTTCTCGACCAATCATTTACTGCGATTGCCAAGTCATACATGAAATTTCCATTACATGCATAATAGAAATCGATGAACCCAGCCACATTTTCCCCATCCAACAAAACGTTGTCTTTAAATAAATCGGCATGAATGATGCCGGATGGCAAATGACCGCCGAGATTGTTTTCCAAATCCGAAATTTCCTTACCCAGCAACTGGGCATCAGCCTCATTCAACTGTGGCAATAATTGTTCATAAGCTTGCTTCCACCATGTGTTATATCGGGGATTTTCCATTTTTTCAGGAAAATCTTGAACCGCCAAATGCATTTTGGCCAACATTGCTCCCGTGTTAAAACACTGCGCCTCGGTCGCCCATGCGGTATCCGCACCATTTAATCTGGTAACGACGCAAGCCGGTTTACCTGCCAATACCGAATCCAGCTTTCCATCTTTTCGTACAATCGGACTTGGACAAGCTACGTTTTTACTACTCAAATGCTTGTTCAAATTCAAGAAAAATGGCAATTCATCCTGACGCAACACTTCAAATACAGTTAAAACATAGCTGCCTTTAGAAGTATTCAAAAAGTAATTACTGTTGGTAATTCCCTGTGCAATGCCTTGCAGGGAAACAAATTCCCCCAGATCATAATCTGACAAAAACTCCCGTATTTGCTCATCAGAAATATTAGTATAGACAGACATAAACTCAATCCAGTGTAAACAATTAATTACAGTATTTTCAGACGACCTACAAACCCAATTCCCTGAGAAAGCGCACGTCGTCCGCCCAGCCTGATTTGACCTTGACCCAAACCTTTAAAAACACTTTGGTATCAAACAGTTTTTCCATATCGAGGCGGGCTTCGGTGGAGATTTTTTTCAGTTTTTCCCCGCCTTTACCGATTAAGATGGCTTTTTGGCTGTCTTTATCGACCAATACGGCGATGTAAATTCGGTAGAGTCCGTTTTCCTCTTCTTCGAATTGTTCGATCTCCACATTCATGGCGTAGGGCAGCTCTTCACCGAGGTAGCGGAACAGTTTTTCGCGCACGATTTCGGTGGCGAGGAAACGGCTGGAACGGTCGGTCACCATTTCTTCCGGATACATCGGCACGCTTTGGGGCAGGTAAGGTCTGAGGCGCGCGAGCAGGTTGGCGATGCCCAATCCGTGTTTGGCGCTGACGGTTTCATGCCCTGCAAATTTGAATTCTGCGCTGATTTGGTCGATAAATTCCTGCAAACCGCTGCTGCCCGCTTTGTTTTTGTCGATTTTGTTGATGACGAGGATGACGGGCGTGTTTGTCGGCAGTTGTTTCATCACGATGCGGTCGGCATCGGTAAAGCGCATGGCTTCGACGACGAAAACGACGGCATCGACACTGCTCAACGCTTCGGTGACGTTTTGATTGAGGCGGTCATTCAGAGCGTTGCGGTGTTTGGTTTGGAAACCAGGGGTATCGACGAAAACGAATTGGGCGGTGTCGTCGGTGTAAATGCCGGTAACGCGGTTGCGCGTGGTTTGGGCTTTTTTACTGGTGATGCTGATTTTTTGCCCGATGAGGTGGTTCATCAGCGTGGACTTGCCGACGTTGGGGCGGCCGACAATAGCGACGAAGCCGCAGCGGTAGTCGGTGGGATGGCTGGATTCGTTTTGCAGGAAGGTTTCGATGTCCATGATGGCTTTCTGTTTGACGTTTCAGACGACCTTTTCGTATCCCTAGGTCGTCTGAAAAATAAATCGGCTATTTTTTCGCTTTTTTCAAAGGATGGTGTTGTTCGAGCCATTGCAGCGCTTCTTTGGCGGCTTGCTGCTCGGCAACTTTGCGGCTGCTGCCTTGTGCTTTGCAGATAAAACCGAGTTCGCCCAAGTCGCATGAAATCAGGAACATACTGTCATTGGCATGACCGATTTGTTCCTCGATGCGGTATTTGGGCAAGGCAAGGCGGCGGGCTTGGAGGGCTTCTTGCAGGGCGGTTTTATTGTCTTTGCCCTGCGTTTTGAAATCGGCACGTTTGACGCGTTCGGCATACAAGTGTCGCACCACTTTCTCCGCTTCTGCAAAATCCGCGTCAAAGCTGACGGCGGCAAACATCGCTTCCATAGCATCGGCAAGGATGGAGGGTCGTCTGAATCCGCCGCTTTTCAACTCGCCCGCGCCCAAATAAAGCCCGTCGCCGACATTCATTTCCAAAGCGATTTCCGCCAACACGCCTTCATTGACCAAGCTCGCGCGCAAACGCGACAACTCGCCTTCGGTCAGCTTGGGGAACGCGTCAAACAACATTTTGGCGACGGTGTAGTTCAAAATCGAATCGCCGACGAACTCGAAACGTTCGTTGTTTTTCGCATGGTAGCTGCGGTGGGTCAGCGCCTGCTGCAAAAGCGCGGTATCTTTGAAATGGTAACCCAGTTTATTCTGAATGGCGGCATGCGCCTGCTGTTTTAACACATCTGTTTTCATGAGGACGTTTGTCTTTCTTCTTGCTTCGGCGTATCGGGTGGGAGGCGGCAAAAATTCAGCCTCCCAAACCAACCCGAATGCGTTTCGGCACTTCATGCAAATACGGAAACACTTTAGGGCTGCAATAGTCGTCTGAAATACAGTTCAGCCCGTTTCAGACGACCAGCATTGTACCATCAAACCATAAGCGGCAAATATATAGTGGATTAACTTTAAACCAGTACGGCGTTGCCTCGCCCTTACCGTACTATCTGTACTGTCTGCGGCTTCGTCGCCTTGTCCTGATTTAAAGTTAATCCACTATAAAGATACACGGTGCAGAGGCTGCCCTAATCATGATAAAATCCGCACAATTTTTACGGCATGCACACACCGCAATGAATAAATTTGCCCAAGCCCTCTCAGCCGCACTCGACCGCTGCATCGTGACCAATACGGTAGCCAAACAAGGCGAACCCGTCGGCTTCCTCTACCGCGAAGCCCCCGTTTTCGAAAACGACAGCGGCTGGCGCTTCTTCAGCGGCGACGAAACCGACGAATACACCGACGATCCCGACAATTTCAGCGTCGTCAGCCTTTCCGAAATTACCCAGTCCAACCCCGCTATCGCCGCGCTCATAACCCGACCCGAAGGCAGCGCATGGGAAATAGGCGAAGACGGGGAGTTTCAAGCCGTTGCCGACTGGCAGCCGCAGGAATAAATCCCCAATATCGTTTTCAGAAAAGCCTCACGTCGTCTGAAAACCCGTTTACCGCTCAAAATCAAAATACAAGGAAACACCATGAACATCATCGCCCCGAACCTCGACGGCGCACACCTGCGCATCGGCATCGTACAAGCCCGCTTTACCAACGAAATCGGCAGCGAAATGCTCAAAGTCTGCTGCCGCACCCTGCAAGAATTGGGCGTAGCCGACGACAACATCACCGTCGCCACCGTACCCGGCGCGCTCGAAGTGCCGCTCGTCCTGCAAAACATGGCAGCCTCCGAGCAATACGACGCGCTGATTGCCATCGGCGTCGTCATCCGCGGCGAAACCTACCACTTCGAACTCGTTTCCAACGAATCCGGTTCAGGCGTAACCCGTGTCGGACTCGACTACAACATCCCCATCGCCAACGCCATCCTGACCACCGAAAACGACGAACAAGCCGTCGCGCGCATTGAAGAAAAAGCCGCCGACGCCGCCAAAGTCGCCGTCGAGTGCGCCAACCTCGTCAACTATCTGATTGAAGAGCAGTTTGACGACGAAGAAGAATAAGCCCGAACGCGAAACCCTTAGCTTTACCGCATTCCGGTTTCGCCCCGTCTGTCGGACAAACCGTTTTCAGACGACCCGTCATCCGACAGAGGTCGTCTGAAACATTCATTACCGCACCACCGTGCCGCCAACGAAGGAATCCCCATGAAAACCCCACGCCGCCGCGCCCGCGAGTTAGCCGTACAAGCCCTCTACCAAGCCGGCATCAACAACACCGCCGCCCCCGAAATCGCTAAAAACATCCAAGACCAGCCCGACTTCGCCAAAGCGGACGAAGAGCTGTTCAACAAACTCTTCTTCGGCACGCACACCCACGCCGCCGAATACATCCAGCAAATCCGCCCCCTGCTCGACCGCGACGAAAAAGACCTCAGCCCCATCGAACGCGCCGTTCTGCTGATGGCATGTCACGAATTGAGCGCGATGCCCGAAACCCCCTACCCCGTCATCATCAACGAAGCCATCGAAGTGACCAAAACCTTCGGCGGCACCGACGGGCACAAATTCGTCAACGGCATCCTCGACAAACTCGCCGCCCAACTGCGCCCGAACGATCCGAAACGCGGCAACGTATGATCTCATTGAATTAATCATAAAAAGGTCGTCTGAAAGTTTCAGACGAC
>NZ_KV812062.1:4834-18807 GCF_001813335.1 Neisseria sp. HMSC055H02
GGTCGTCTGAAAGTTTCAGACGACCTTTTTGCAAGCAGCTTGATAACATATTAAAACCATATCCCAAGCCTGCCGAAATATGCCATAATAGCCACGCAGCGCGCTTTTGTGCCGCATTCGAAAAGAAAAACCTAACCTACAAGAGAATATCCCATGACTAGCAAAGCCACCATTATCTACACCCATACCGACGAAGCCCCCGCGCTGGCGACCCAATCCCTGCTGCCGATTGTGCAGGCGTTTACCCGCCATGCCGGTATCGAAGTCAAAACCAGCGATATTTCCCTGTCCGGCCGCATTCTGGCGGCGTTCCCCGAACATCTGACCGAAGCGCAGCGCGTACCCGACGCGCTTGCCGAGTTGGGCGAACTGGTGAAACAGCCCGACGCCAACGTGATCAAACTGCCGAACATCAGTGCGTCCGTACCGCAACTGACCGCCGCAATTAAAGAATTGCAGGCCAAAGGCTTTGCCGTCCCCGACTATCCCGCCGACCCGCAAACCGATGAAGAAAAAGCCGTGCGCGAACGTTACGACCGCATCAAAGGCAGCGCGGTCAACCCCGTTTTGCGCGAAGGCAACTCCGACCGCCGCGCGCCTAAAGCAGTGAAAAACTTTGCGAAAAAAAATCCGCACAGCATGGGCGCATGGACCAAAGATTCCAAAACCCACGTTGCCACCATGCAAAGCGGCGACTTTTTCCATAACGAACAATCCGTTACCGTACCCGATGCGACTTCCGTATCCATCGTGTTCACCGACAAACAAGGCAACAAGAAAGAGTTACGCGAGCCCGTCGCCCTGAAAGCCGGCGAAATCATCGACGCGACCGTGATGAGTAAAAAAGCCCTGCTCGCCTTCCTTGCCGAACAAGTGCAAGACGCGAAAGCAAAAGGCGTTTTGTTCTCGCTGCACATGAAAGCCACCATGATGAAAGTGTCCGACCCGATTATCTTCGGACACGCTGTCAAAGTGTTCTTCGCGCCTGTTTTTGAAAAATTCGGCGACAAACTGGCTGCCGCCGGCGTCAACGTCAACAACGGCTTCGGCAACCTGCTTGCCAATCTGGACAAACTGGATGCGGACACCCGCGCTGCCGTCGAAGCCGAAATTGCCGCCGTTTACGCCGCCAACCCTGATTTGGCGATGGTCGATTCCGACAAAGGCATTACCAACCTGCACGTCCCCAGCGATGTTATCGTCGATGCTTCCATGCCTGCGATGATCCGCAATTCCGGCCGTATGTGGGACAAAGACGGCAAAGCGCAAGACACCAAAGCCGTGATTCCTGACAGCAGCTACGCAGGCGTTTATCAAGCAACCATCGACTTCTGCCGCGAACACGGCGCGTTCGATCCGACAACCATGGGTACAGTACCCAACGTCGGCCTGATGGCGCAGGCGGCCGAAGAATATGGTTCGCACAATAAAACTTTCGAAATCGAAGCCGACGGTCAGGTTCAAGTCATTGATGCGGCAGGCAAAGTCCTGATGCAGCACGACGTTGAAGCAGGCGACATCTGGCGTATGTGCCAAACCAAAGACGCGCCCGTCAAAGACTGGGTACAACTCGCCGTCAACCGCGCCCGCCTGAGCAACACGCCCGCCGTGTTCTGGCTCGACGAAAACCGTCCGCACGATAAAAGCCTGCTTGCCAAAGTCAACGCCTACCTTGCCGAACTGGATACCGACGGCCTCTACATCCGCGTCCTCGCGCCCGAAGAAGCCGCCAAGTTCAGCTTGGGTCGTCTGAAAAACGGCGAAGACACCATTTCCGTAACAGGCAACGTCCTGCGCGATTATCTGACCGACCTGTTCCCGATTTTGGAACTCGGCACCAGCGCGAAAATGCTGTCCATCGTTCCGTTGATGAACGGCGGCGGTATGTTTGAAACCGGCGCGGGCGGCTCCGCACCGAAACACGTCCAACAGTTCCTCGAAGAAAACCACCTGCGCTGGGACTCGCTGGGCGAATTCCTCGCACTCGCCGTATCGTTTGAACATCTGGCGCAAAAAACCGGCAACACCAAAGCCCAAGTCCTCGCCGATACGCTGGATGCCGCCACCGAAAAACTGCTGTTGAACGACAAATCGCCCAAACGCAAAGCAGGCGAACTCGACAACCGCGGCAGCCATTTCTACCTCACCCTCTATTGGGCGCAAGAACTGGCGGCGCAGGATAAAGACGCGGAATTGAAAGCGGCATTTGCGCCGTTGGCCAAATCGTTGGCGGAAAACGAAGCCAAAATCGTTGCCGAGCTTTCCGCCGCACAAGGCAAAACAGCCGACATCGGCGGCTACTACGCCCCCGACGCCGCAAAAGCCGCCCAGGCCATGCGCCCGAGCGAAACGTTCAATCAGGCATTGGCAAAGCTGTAAAAGCATTACGGTAAAGTTGTAAACATGAAAGGTCGTCTGAAAACCTGTATTTAAAGGTTTTCAGACGACCTTTTTGGTACTTAGCTTTTATACAGTTCTTATTTTTCGTCCTTGCAACGCCGGCTGAAAAACTGGTTTTGAATTTTACCGACGCTTTGCCAATCTCTCTTTCTTAGGGTTTCCAATAAATCCCCGCTTACGTGGAAATAATGAGGCTGGTGGCGGAAAAGGCGCTCAAAATAAACGAGCCTTGCCATTTGCTATAAAAACCGGACTCAAGAATCCTGCCTACGGATGAAAAGGGCTGTGATAAAATCTTTGCGTTTTCACCATCCCTTTCAGACGACCTTTTTATGTTGAACCCATCCCGAAAACTCGCCGAACTTGTCCGTATTTTGGAAGAGGGCGGCTATATTTTTGCCGGCGATCCCGTGCAGGCAACGGAGGCGTTGCGGCATGTCGAGGGCGGCGTGGAAGGAAAAATCATCCGCCGCGCGGAGATGATAGACAGAGACCGCAGGCTTCGGCATACCTTGGAACAAGTGCGGACCGGGTCGTTTTGGCTGTGGGTCGTGGCGGCGACAATGATGTTTAGCGGCGGCTTTTCCGGCACTTACCTTCTGATGGACAGCCAAGGGCTGAATTTTTTCCTGATTTTGGCAGGCGTGTTGGGCATGAATACGCTGATGTTGGCGGTATGGTTGGCAACGTTGTTCCTGCGTGTGAAAGTGGGGCGGTTTTTCAGCAGTCCGGCGACGTGGTTTCGGGGTAAAGACCCCGTCAATCAGGCGGTGTTTCGGCTGTATGCGGACGAATGGCGGCAGCCTTCGGCGCGTTGGATTGCCGGCGCGACTTCGCACAGTCTATGGCTCTGCACCCTGAGCGGGATGTTGGCGTCGGTATTGCTGCTGCTTTTGGTGCGCCAATATACGTTCAACTGGGAAAGCACACTGTTGACCAATGCCGCTTCGGTGCGCGCGGTGGAGATGCTGGCATGGTTGCCGTCGAAACTCGGTTTCCCTGCGCCCGATGCGCGGGCGGTGGTCGAAGGTCGTCTGAACGGCAACATCGCCGATGCGCGCGCATGGTCGGGCTTGTTGGTCGGCAGCATAGCCTGCTACGGCATCCTGCCGCGCCTGCTGGCTTGGGCGGTGTGCAAAATCTTTTTAAAAACAAGCCAAAGCAAGCTGGATTTGGAGAAGCCTTATTATCAGGCGGTTATCCGCCGTTGGCAGAACAAAATCGTCGATGCGGACACGCGTCGGGAAACCGTATCCGCCGTTTCCCCGAAAATCACCTTAAACGACGCGCCCAAGTGGGCAGTCATGTTGGAAACCGAATGGCACGAAGGCACATGGTTTGCGGGCAGGCTGGCGCAGGAATGGCTGGATAAAGGCGTGGCGGCGAATCGTGAAGAAGTTGCCGATTTAGAGGCGGAATTGAAACAGAAACCCGCCCAGCTCCTCATCGGCGTGCGCGCGGAAACCGTCCCCGACCGCGGCGTGTTGCGGCAGATTGTCCGGCTTTCGGAAGCGGCGCAGGGCGGGGCGGTGGTACAGCTTTTGACGGAACGGGCGCTTTCAGACGACCTGTCCGAAACATTGGACCACTGGCGCAACGCGCTGGCAGAGTGCGACGTGGCATGGCTGGAACCTGACAAGGCGGCGCAGGAAGGTCGTCTGAAAAACCAATAACGTACTTGAAATGTTTTGTTAAGCCGCCATCCTGAAAAAGGTCGTCTGAAAATCCATTCTCTCAAAATATGATGAACAACCAACCCCTTTCCCTCGCCGTCGTCGGGCACACCAATACCGGCAAAACCTCGCTCCTGCGCACCCTGTTGCGCGACAGCGGGTTCGGCGAAGTCAAAAACGCTCCGTCCACCACGCGCCATGTCGAAGAAGCCGCGATTACCGACGGCGCCGACACGCTGCTGTACCTGTACGATACGCCCGGACTCGAAGATGCCGGCGGCGTTTTGGATTGGCTGGAAACCCATACGGATGCCCGTGCCGACGGCATCGAGCGGCTGCAAAAGTTCCTCGACAGCCACGGCGCGCATCATGATTTCAACCAAGAAGCCAAAGTGCTGCGGCAGCTTTTGCAAAGCGACATGGCGTTGTACGTCATCGACGCGCGCGAACCCGTACTCGACAAATATCGGGATGAATTGACCATCCTTTCATGGTGCGCCAAACCGGTTATGCCCGTGTTCAACTTTACCGGCGGACAACTTCCCGAAGCGTGGACAACCATGTTGGCGCGTCGCAATCTCCATGTTTTCGCAGGGTTCGACACTGTCGCCTTCGATTTTGAAGGCGAATTGAACCTTTGGAACAAGCTCGCCACCATGCTGCCGCAACACGACATCATCGACCGTCTGACCGCTTCCCGCCGCTGCGAATGGACGCGTCTGGACAAAGAAGCGCGGCACGAAATCGCAGGTTTCCTGCTCGATGTGGCAGCCTTCACGCAGGAAATCGACGAAAACGACGACCCCGCGCCCGTCCTGCAAACCATGCAGGCAGAAATCCGCCAGCTCGAACGACAGATGCAGCAGCGGCTGTTTGCCCTCTACCGCTTCTACCACAGCGAAATCGACGGCGGCGACTGGGTACCCAAAGCCTTCCATCAAGATCCGTTCGACAGCGAGTTGCTCAAACAATACGGCATCCGTACCGGCACGGGCGCAGCAACCGGCGCACTCATCGGCTTGGGGCTGGACATCGCCACGCTCGGCGGTTCGCTCGGCTTGGGTACGGCAATCGGCGGCTTTTTGGGCGGCATCCTGCCCAATACCCGCACCATTTCCGACAAGCTCACCGGCCGCCAAACCTTACACACCGACCCCGAAACCCTTACCCTGCTTGCCGCCCGCGCCCTCGATTTGCTCCACATCCTGCAAACGCGCGGCCATGCGGCGCAATCGCAAGTCGAGTTGCACAGCCGCAAAGCGCCCTGGACGCCGGACAAACTCCCGTCCGAACTCAACAAAGCGCGCAGCAGGTGGAAATGGTCGTCCCTCAACACCCACCTCCCCGAAACCAGCCGCGCCGAACGCGAGGAATATACGGAAAGTTTGAGTAGGAAATTGGGCAGATAAAAAATCAAAGGTCGTCTGAAACCTTAACTCAAGGCTTTCAGACGACCTTTGCCATATTGGCAACTTCACCTACTCTACTAAGTGTAGCGGGTTGAAAACCCAAAGTGTCGCAATGTGGACTTTACCTGCGACAATACAATACCGAATTGAAAAAGGTCGCCTGAAAGTCGGAATATAGGTTTGAGGAAACTTGCTATATCCGTTTTCAGACGACCTTTTTACAAAGACAGCGCATTGCGCCGTCAAACTTTCGTGTAACGAGACAAACCCAAATCATCGCTGCGGATTTCGGTTTCCTTACCGCAGACTATATCGGCGGCCAGTTTGGCAGAGCCGAGCGACATGGTCCAACCCAAAGTCCCGTGTCCTGTGTTCAAAAACAAGTTTTCCAATGGTGTTTTGCCGATAAGCGGCGTGCTGTCGGGCGTCATCGGCCGTAACCCGCTCCAAAATTCCGCCTGCTGCAAATCTCCGCCGCCCGGGAAAAGGTCGTTGACGACCAATGCCAAAGTAGCACGGCGTTTTTCGGATAAATGCAATCCGTAACCTGACAACTCCGCCATACCGCCGACGCGGATGCGTTTGTCGAAGCGGGTAATGGCAACTTTGTATGTTTCATCAAGAACGGTGGAAACCGGCGCTTTTTCATCATGAACGATAGGAAGGGTCAGTGAATAGCCTTTTACCGGATAAATCGGCAAATCCCAGCCCAAATCCTCCAAAACCGTTCTGCTGAAACAGCCTAAGGCGCATACGAATGCGTCTGCCCCGAACTGTCCTTGGTCGGTTTCAACGGCAGTAATGCGGTGTCGGTCGTGTATGATGCGGCGTATGTGATGTCCGAATTCAAAACGCACGCCTTTCTGTATGCACAAATCGCGCAGTTTTCGGGTAAACAGACGGCAATCGCCGGTGGCATCGGCAGGAAGGTGCAATCCGCCTGCGATTTTAGGTAAAGCATGGTGTAGCGCGGGTTCGAATTCCAAACATTCTTCAGGTTTCAGACGACGTAGGAGAACGCCGTAACGTTCTAAAACGGCAATGTCTTTTTCAGCCGCGGCAACTTCTTTTTGCGTGCGGAAGATTTGCAAAGTCCCCTTGTTTCTACCCTCAAAATCAATGTTTTCCTGTTCTTTAAAAAGACGGAACATTTCACGGCTGTATTCTGAAATCCGAACCATCCTCTCTTTATTGATCTGATAACGCTCCGCCGTACAGTTGTCCAGCATTTGTTTGAGCCAGCGGATTTGAAACAGGCTTCCGTCGGGTTGAAAAATTAAGGGCGAGTGTTGCTTGAACATCCATTTCAAGGCCTTGAGCGGAATACCCGGAGCCGCCCAAGGCGTCGTGTAGCCGTAAGAGAGCTGCCCTGCATTGGCAAAGCTGGTTTCCATTGCCACATCGTCGGCGCGGTCGATGACGGTTACGTCATGCCCTTCGGAAGCCAAATACCATGCGGCTGAAACTCCGGCGATACCTGCGCCCAAAACAATCAGCTTCATATCTTCTCCTTAAAATTTAAATTATTTTTGATTATGAATGGCTAGTTTAGGATATTTTTATTAGAGATATTCACTTTATTTTTAATAATTTCGTATGTATTATCCCTATTTAATGACATTCAAAAGGAAAAGCATCATGAAAGAACTGGATAAAACCGATCTGAAAATTTTAAAATTTCTGCAACAAAACGCCCGGATACCGATGACGGAGCTGGCGGAGAAAGTGAGGCTTTCGACTACGCCTGTTACCGAGCGCGTCAAACGGCTGGAGCGCGATAATTTCATTACCGGCTATCACGCCCGCCTCAATCCGAATTTATTGGGCAAAGGATTGTTGATTTTTGTCGAATTGAAGCTGCGTTCGAAGTCAGGCAATATTTTTGAAGATTTTCGTCGGGAAGTCATGAGGATTCCGCAAATTTTGGAATGCCACTTGGTATCGGGCGAATACGATTATCTGATTAAAGTCCGCCTGCCCGATATGTCGGCCTATCGGGATATGTTGGGCAATATTTTACTGCACCTGCCTGCCGCGGCGGAAAGCCGAAGTTATGTGGTGATGGAGGAAGTAAAAGAAGAAACGGTATTGGATTTGGATTGAGTGTAGGACAGAAGCCAAGATTAGAATAATTACACTGGTAGATAGTAGATAGGGAAATATGAAATATTGTAACTTCTTTGCTTATATCATTAGATTGAAAGAAAAAAGCAAAAAAAATGCACACATCAATAAGATGTGTGCCAAGTCTACAAAGGAGAAATAGAGGAGAAACTATTAACTGACTACTCGAACCAGCTAACGGGACGAATTATGCGCTTTAAGCGGAAGTAATGCAAGTTTTTTCTTGTAAAGTTTCTCTTTGATTGTTGTATTTTTGTATTTTGTAGTTATATTCCATGAAGTATAAATAAATTAGGAATAACCCTTTGGCAAAATCAGGCTCTTTCATTCAAAGGGAAAAGGCCGTCTGAAAACCCTTTCCCCTTAAAGGAGGGCGGTTTTCAGACGACCTTTTGCCTTAATCGTTCAAACCGGTTTTATTCTTCGTCGCCCGCATCGCTGATGCTGATGCTGTGTTCCATCCTGCTCGGGTGGACTTTCAAGCCGCCGCAGCCGGATTTCTCGGCGGACAGGCGGTCGAGGTAGGCTTGGTCGATGTCGCCGGTTTGATAGATGCCGTTGAAACAGGACGAATCGAAGGACTCGATTTTCGGATTGAGTGCTTTAACGACGGCTTCCAAATCGCTCAAATTTTGGAAAACGATGCCGTCCGCGCCGATTTCGGCGGCAATTTCCGCCGCGCTGCGCCCGTTGGCAATCAATTCTTCGCGCGTGGGCATGTCGATGCCGTACACATTGGGATAGCGTACTTCGGGAGCGGCGGAGGCGATATAGACTTTGCGCGCGCCTGCTGCGCGTACCATTTCGACGATTTCGCGGCTGGTCGTCCCGCGCACGATGGAATCGTCCACCAGCAATACGCTTTTTCCTTCAAACTCGGTTTCCATCGGGCTGAGTTTTTGGCGCACGGACTTTTTGCGCGTCGCCTGACCGGGCATGATAAAGGTACGGCCGATATAGCGGTTTTTAATCAAACCTTCGCGGTAAGGTTTTTTGAGGTGGACGGCAAGTTCCATCGCGCTGGGCCGGCTGGTGTCGGGAATGGGCATCACGACGTCGATGTCGTCCACGGGCAGCTCGCGTTTGATTTTTTCCGCTAAGGACACGCCCATATCCAAACGCGATTGGTAAACCGATACGCCGTCGATTACGGAGTCGGGACGGGCAAAATAGACGTATTCGAAGAGGCAGGGGCTGAGTTTGGCGCGGTCGCTGCATTGACGGGCAATCAGTGTGCCGTCAAAGCCGACAAACACCGCTTCGCCCGGTTGGATATCGCGTTCCAAATCGTAGGCAAGCGCATTGAAGGCAACGGATTCGGAGGCGACGGCATAGGATTTTCTGCCTGCCTCGTCGGTTTGCGAACCCAACACCAGCGGGCGGATGCCGTAAGGATCGCGGAAAGCGAGCATGCCGTAGCCCGCAATCATGGCAACCACGCCGTATGCGCCGCGCACCAGGCGGTGGACTTCGGCAACGGCGTTGAAAATATTGTCGATATTGAGCCGGTGGGGATTGGCGTTTTTAGAGACTTCGCGGCGCAATTCGTGCGCGAATACGTTGAGCAAGACTTCGGAATCGGAGCTGGTGTTGACGTGGCGCAGGTGTTTGTTGCACACGTTTTCATACAGTTCGGCGGTATTGGTGAGGTTGCCGTTGTGTGCCAACACGATGCCGAAAGGCGAGCTGACGTAGAAAGGTTGCGCCTCCGCGCTGCTGCCCGCGTTGCCCGCCGTAGGATAACGGACGTGGGAGATGCCCGCGTTGCCGATCAAATCGCGCATATTGCGTGTGCGGAACACTTCGCGCACCATGCCTTTGCCTTTGTGCATGTGAAACGTGCCGCCCTCGGCCGTTACAATGCCCGCCGCATCCTGCCCCCTGTGTTGCAACATCTGCAAACCGTCGTACAGAAGCTGGTTTACCGGCTCATGGCTGACCAAACCTAATACACCGCACATATCGTCTTCTCCGAATTCGAGGTTAACTTGGAAACTAGAATTATAGAATAAATCGGACAAAGTTGCCCAAATTGTTGACAATATTTTCATGTCAACCCCAAAAATACGGAAACGTCGTCTGAACAAACGGCTGGAGTTTTTCAGACGACCTTTGCGGCAGACCATCCCTATTTCAATATACAATAGCAGCTCAAACCCTATTCCTACCACACCATGACCGCCAACCGCACCCTCATCATCTCCGTCTTCATCGTCGCCAGTTGCGGCCTCGCCTACGAACTCATCATCGCCGCGCTGGCGAGCTATCTTTTGGGCGATAGCATTTTGCAGTTTTCTTCCGTCATCGGACTTTATCTTTTCTCGATGGGCATAGGCGCGCACCTGACCCGCTACATCAAAGACGAAGACGTGTTGCACCGCTTTATCGAAATCGAACTTCTGGTCGGCATCATCGGCGGCATTTCCGCGCTGGCATTGTTCGTCGCCTTCGGACTTTCCGCCGCCCCGTTCCGCACCCTGCTCTATGCCTTCGTGCTGATTGTCGGCGCAGTCGTCGGCATGGAAATCCCGTTGGTCATGCGCGTGTTAAACCGCAAAGGCGCGGAGTTTAAAGAACTCGTTGCCAAAGTCCTGACCTTCGACTATCTGGGCGCACTCGCCGTTTCCTTGCTCTTCCCGCTTCTACTCGCCCCCAAACTCGGCATGGCGCGTTCCGCCCTCTTGTTCGGCATCCTCAACGCCGCCGTCGCCTACCTGACCGCACGCGTATTCAAAGCCGAACTGCCCCGCTACCGCGCCATCCGCCTGCGCGCGCTGATTGTCTTGTCCGTCCTCGCCGCCACCTTCGCCTACGCCGACCGCATCTCCTTCAAAGCCGAACAAAGCTATTTTGGCGACCCCGTCGTCTATCAAAGCCACTCGCCCTACCAGCGGCTCGTCGTGACCCGCTGGAAAGATGACACCCGCCTCTACATCAACGGCAACCTGCAATTCTCCTCGCGCGACGAAGCCCGTTACCACGAAGCCCTCGTCCTGCCCGCCATGCAGATGGTTCAAAACGCCTCCCGCATCCTCATCCTCGGCGGCGGCGACGGATTGGCGGCGCGCGAAGTCTTGAAATACCCGCAGGTCAAACACGTTACCCTGGTCGATTTAGACCCCGACATGACCGCCACTTTTAAAACCTCTGCCACCTTAAGCGCGCTCAACCAAGGCTCGCTGTCCCACCCCAAAATGCACATCGTCAACGACGATGCCGCCAAATGGCTGGAGGGGTCGTCTGAAAAATTCGACGTCATCATCATCGACCTGCCCGACCCGTCCAATTTCTCACTGGGCAAACTCTACTCCGTCCCCATGTACCGCCTCGTCGCCCGCCATCTTCAGCCGCAGGGCAAAATCGTCGTCCAGTCCACCTCGCCCTACTTCGCCCCCAACGCCTACTGGTCGGTCGTCGCCACCCTCGAAGCCGCCGGCCTTTCCACCGCGCCTTATCACGTTTACGTCCCCTCCTTCGGCGAATGGGGATTTGTGTTGGCAGGCTTCGATAAACAATTCCCCGTCCCGCAGAAATTCGACGTCCCTACGCGTTATCTGAACGCCCAAACCGCCGCCGAAATGTTCCGCTTCCCGCCCGACATGGCAAGGCGCAAGGTCGAGCCGAATTATCTGAACAACCAAATCCTCGTCAGCTATTTCGAAAGCGACTGGCACAACGTCATCCGTTGAGCTTTTTCTCAAAACAAAGGTCGTCTGAACATTTTCAGACGACCTTTTGACTACCGGCTTTCAACTCTTACTCTTATTTTTTCGAGTTTGCCAACCCAAAGTCGGGCTATAGCTAAATTATAGTAGATTAAATTTAAACCAGTACGGCGTTGCCTCGCCCTTAGCTCAAAGAGAACGATTCTCTAAGGTGCTGAAGCACCAAGTGAATCGGTTCCGTACTATTTGTACTGTCTGCGGCTTCGTCGCCTTGTCCTGATTTAAATTTAATCCACTATACTTTCTTTCAGATACGCAATTTACCAGTTGTCGTCATTCCTGAGCAGGCGGCAATCCATTTTTGAAATTCAGAAACTGTTTTTCAAACCAAGGTTTCTCAAGTTTTACGATGGACTCCCGCCGTAGCCTGTCCTCGCGTAGGCGGGGGCGGGAATGACGGAATTTAATGATATGCCGGAATTAAAATTAATTATGTTTGCTAGATTCGGACGACCTTTCGAATAAGATATCACAGCATGGGCTTTGCCAGCGAAAACTTTCCTTCCCGCCGTCTGTCCGACTGCAGCAATCTGGAGACACAGCCTGCACCACGACAACTTTTCAAACGGCCTTCCAACCCGCCCCTAAAGCGAACGATTGCGTCCCGCGTTCGCCCGAGAAAACCGTTGTTCTCAAAATCCAAAAGGTCGTCTGAATTTTTCAGACGACCTTTCTTCCTGTACATCCTTCCTTACCTGCACTCATACCCAAAAATCGCGCGGCGGGTCGAGGACGGGTTTGACGATGCCGGTGCGGACGGCGAAGTCGCCGAAGCCTTCGTCGTCAAGGCGGTTTTGCGCCCAGTTACCGACCCAGCCGTCGACGATTTCGAGGATTTCGGGTTCGGTGATGTTTTCTTTAAAGAGGCGCGGGATGCGGGTGCCTTCGCGGTTGCCGCCGGCGTAGAGGTTGTAGCGGCCGACGGCTTTGCCGACCAAGCCGATTTCGGCGAGCATGGCGCGGCCGCAGCCGTTGGGGCAGCCGGTGACGCGCAGGACGATGTATTCGTCTTCCAAGCCGTATTTGGCGAACATTTCGTCGATTTTGTCGGAGAACGACGGCAGGAAGCGTTCGGCTTCCGCCATCGCCAGCGGACAGGTTGGCAGGGCGACGCACGCCATGGAGTTTTCGCGCTGGATGGTGATGGATTTGCTGATTAAGCCGTGTTCTTTGGCGATTTTGTCTATGGTGTCTTTCAGCTCGGGCGGGACGTTGGCGACGACGAGGTTTTGGTTGGCGGTCAGACGGAAGTCGCCGGGATGGATTTTGGCGATTTCGCGCACACCGGTTTTCAACGGCCTGCCGGGGTAGTCGAGCAGGCGGCCGTTTTCGATGAACAGGGTCAGGTGCCAGTTGCCTTCGAGGCCTTTAACCCAGCCGATGTGGTCGCCGCGATGGGTGAAGGCGTAGGGGCGGATGGGTTCGAACTTGATGCCCATGCGCTTTTCGACTTCTTCTTTGAATACTTCGACGCCGACGCGCTGGAGGGTGTAGCGGGTGCGGGCGGCTTTGCGGTCGCTGCGGTTGCCCCAGTCGCGCTGGGTGCTGACGACGGCTTCGGCGGCGTTGAGGGTGTATTCGAGGGGGACGAAACCGAATTCGTAGGAGGTGTTGGGGTAGGTTTTGGTGTTGCCGTGTTCGCTGGACAGCCCGCCGCCGACAAGGACGTTGAAGCCGACGAGTTTGCCGTTTTCTTCGATGGCGACAAATCCTAAATCGTTGGAATGAATGTCCACATCGTTGTCGGGCGGGATGACGACGGCGGTTTTGAATTTGCGCGGCAGATAGGTTTTGCCCAAAATCGGTTCGATGTCGTCGGCGATTTCTTTGTTGCGCGGTTCGGTCGGTTCGGTGGTGAACACTTTTTCGCCGTCCAGCCAGACATCGGCGTATGCCATAGTGCGCGGCAGGAGGTGCATACTGATGCGTTTCGCCCATTCGTAGGCTTCTTGGTGCAGCGGGCTTTGAACGGGATTGCTGGTGCAGAGTACGTTGCGGTTGACGTCGCTGGCGGTGGCGATGGAATCGAGGCCGAGTTTGTGCAGGGACTGGTGCGCCAGCTTCAAATCGGTTTTTAAAATGCCGTGGTATTGGAAAGTTTGGCGGTTGGTCAGGCGGATGGAACCGTAAATGGTGTGGTCGCCGGCAAATTCGTCTATGCCCAGCCACTGCGCCGGCGTGATGATGCCGCCGGGCAGGCGGCAGCGCAACATCATGTTTTTTAAGGGTTCGAGTTTTTGATCGGTACGCTCGGCGCGGATGTCGCGGTTATCCTGCTCGTACATGCCGTGGAAACGGATGAGCTGGAAATTGTCGGCGGTAAAGCCGCCGGTAAAGTCGTCGGTCAAATCGTCTTTGATGGTACCGTGCAGATAGTCGCTGCGGTCTTTCAGGGCTTCGTTGCCGGAAAGCGGGGTGTCGGGCAGTTTGGCGCGTGGGTCGGCGGTGGTAGTCATAGGGTGCTCCTTATTCTCAGTTTGGAGCTACTTTAATCAGGTCGTCTGAAAATGGGAAAGAATGGTTTGTTCGATTTAAAGATGATTTCGTTATATCCAAAAGATTACCTGTAATGTAGGGGCACACTGCACCAAATAGAAAAAAGGTCGTCTGAACATTGAACTGCACCCCAAAAGTTGGACATC
>NZ_KV812063.1:0-9583 GCF_001813335.1 Neisseria sp. HMSC055H02
CTAAGCTGATTCAATAAAAACGTCGTCTAAAAACGTAGTTACAGGTTTCAGACGACGTTTCTGTTTCTAAGATTGCGCTTTCTGAAAAATCTGGCAAAGGTCTCAAACTGCTTAAGCTTTATACGTCATACGTTCCCATTACGCTTGCGCTGTCCAAGATATGTCCTTGCATGGCGAAGTGCAGGTCGTTGAAGCGGAAGCCGCGCGGCAGGTTTAATACGGTGTCGAGTGCGTAAACGATGAGTTCGTAGCGGTGGCGGCAGTTGGGCGGATACATGCCGCCGTAGCCTGTGGCTTCTCCGATGTCCAACTTGCCCAACAGGCTCGCCCAGCTGTTTGCGCCTTGCGTGTAGTCGGTGGCGGTCAGGCTTTCGTTTTCGGCGACGGAGGTACGCTTGAGGTCGGCAATCAGCCAGTGTGTCCACACGAATCCGCTGGCGGTAATGGCGTCTTTGTCTTCCAAAACGACGGCAAAGGATTTCGTGCCTTCGGGCGCGCCGCTGATCTCAAAGGGGATGGAGTAAGTCGGCATATCGTTCGGACTGAACTGACTGCCGCGTTTGCCGTATTTATCTTCAAATTCGCCGTTGACGATGGCTGAAGTCGTTACCTGCATAGTGTTCTCCTGTGGGGTTGGGAAAGAGGTCGTCTGAAAAAGGAAGGCTTGTTCAGACGGAGGGTGGATTGTTCGGTTTGCCGGGCTGCTGTTTTCAGACGACCTGTTTTATACCTGCCAATCTATCGGCGTTATCCCGTTTTCCTGCAAATAGACATTGGCGCGGGAAAAGTGTTTGCAGCCGAAAAAACCGCGATAGGCGGACAGCGGCGAGGGGTGCGGCGCGCTGAGGACGAGATGGCGGCTGCGGTCGATAAACGCGCCTTTTTTCTGCGCGTGGCTGCCCCAAAGCATGAAGACGACGTGTTCGCGGTTTTGGTTGATTTGGTTGACCACTTCGTCGGTAAAGCGTTCCCAGCCTAATGTCGCATGGGAATGCGCCTGTCCCGCGCGGACGGTCAGTACGGTATTGAGCAGTAAAACGCCCTGCTCCGCCCAATGTTGCAGATAGCCGTGTTGCGGGATACGGAAGCCTTCGATGTCGTCCGCCAGCTCTTTGTAAATATTGACCAGCGAGGGCGGGACGGCGACGCCTTCGCGGACGGAAAACGCCAGCCCGTGCGCCTGTCCTGCACCGTGATACGGGTCTTGCCCCAAAATCACGACTTTGACGTTACCGAATTCGGTTGCTTTAAAGGCGTTGAACACGTCTTCGGCAGGCGGATAGATAATCCGCCCCATGCCGCGCTCTTTCTTGACGGTTTCGATGATGTGTTGGAAATAGGATTCGGACTTTTCCGAGCCGATTGCTTCGTGCCAAGTTTGCATGGGGCTGCCTTTGTGAAGGGAGATAGTTGGGATTATAGTGCGGTTGTTTGTAAAAAGGTCGTCTGAAAACCCTGTTTCAGGTTTTCAGACGACCTTTCGTCTTTATTTTTCGTTTTGTTTGTACCAGTTGATGAATTCGTCTGGTTTGACGAAGCCGAGCAAGGGGTCGCTGCGTCTGCCGTCGGCGTGGATGGCGAAAATGCCCGGCGGGCCGTAGATTCCGTATTCTTTGTAGAGTGCCTGATGTTCGGGCGTGTTGGCGGTTACGTCGATTTGGAAGAAGCGTTCCATATCGACGGCTTCATGCACTTGCGGCTGGTTGAGCGTGTAGTTTGCCATTTCTTTGCAGGAAATACACCAGTCGGCGTAGAAATCCAAAACGACGGGTTTGTCGGGGTTGGCTTTCAATGCGGCGTCCATGGCGGCTTTGAGTTCGGCGACGTCGGTGAACATTTTGCCGTGGCCGGTGGTTTTGCCTGCTTCGGACGGGGGAGACAATGTCAGGAAGTGGTGCAGGGCGGTGGTTTGTTTGTTTGCGCTTTGCCAGCCGAACCATGCGCCGCCGATAATGAGCAGGAAGCCTAAAACGGAGGCTGCGGTTTTCAGACGACCTTTTTGTTTGCCGGATTTAACCAGCAACATGACGGCAGGGACGATCATGAGCAGGGTGTACAGCGCGACCACGAGGTAGTAGGGCAGGTGCGGCGTGGCGAGATAGACGGCTACGGCAAGTAGGATGAAGCCGAAGGCGTATTTGATGCCGTTCATCCAGTCGCCTGCTTTGGGCAGGACGTGGCCGCCGAATGTGCCGATGAGGATCAGCGGAACGCCGGTGCCGAGTGCCAAGACATACAGCGCCAGTCCGCCCAAAACGGCATCACCGGTTTGTCCGATATAGCCCAAGGCGAATCCGAGCGGCGGGGCGACGCAGGGGCCGACGATCAGCGCGGAGAGTATGCCCATGACGAAAACGGAGAAGATTTTGCCGCCGGAGAGCTTGCTGCTTTGGTTTTGGAAATAGGATTGGACGGCATTGGGCAGTTGGATGTTGAAGAGTCCGAACATGGAGAGCGCAAGGACGACCATCAGGCCTGCGGCGGCAAGGACGACCCATGCCTGTTGCAGCCATACGGTCAGCAGCGCCCCCGTCAGACCTGCGATGACGCCGACCAGCGTGTAGGTCAGTGCCAAACCTTGCACATACGCTACGGACAGCGCGAAGGCGCGGCCTTTGCCGGCGGTTTTATCGCCGACGATGATGCTGGAAACAATCGGTAAAAGCGGATACATACAGGCGGTAAAGCTCAAGAATACCCCTGCGGTAAAAAACGCCAACAGGTTGGCGTTTAATGTTTCCCAAGATAATTTGAAGCGGCTGCCGTCGTCGTTTTGCGAGGCTTTAGGCGCGGCGGCGGGGGATGGTTTGGCGGAATCGGGTTGCAGGAAGCGGTCTTTGGCGGATATGGGTTCGTCGCTTTGCGGCTGGTACAGGCCGTTGCCATTAATCTCGAAAGACGTGTCCACGGGCGGGTAACATACGCCGGCTTCGGCACAACCTTGATAAGTCAGCGTCAGCTTGTAGGTCGGCGCGGCTTTTTTGTAAGGCCAGTTAACCTGCGCGGCGCGGTGGAACACGGTTTGTTTGCCGAAAAACTCATCTTCTTTGGCTTCGCCTTTGCTGAAAACCGGTTCGCCCAATACGCCTTCAGGCGCGGTAGCGGCGACGATTTTCGATTGGTACATATAGTAGCCGTCGGCGATTTTGAATTCGACGTTGATGCCTTTGTCTGTAACGTTCACTTGCGGCACGAACGCTTTTTCAGGCGGCAGCAAATCGTCGGCATTTACAGCGAACGCGCTGGAACACAGGGCAAAAAAGGCGGTAAAGAAGTAAAGGAGTTTTTTCATGGCGTCTTCTCGGTGGAAGGGTTGAACAGGCGCATTATAAACGCAGCAGCCGTTTATAGGCCTTAATTTATATTAAAGTTGCGATTGAATTTATATTAAAGTTGCGATTGTTTTTATCGTCGCTAGAGGTGAATTATCGGACTGCTTGATAGATGATGCCCGTCGGATTGTCTCTTTTTCATAGCCGATTGGAACGGGAAAGGTCGTCTGAAAACGGATAGGGTAAATTCTGTCCAAACTATCCAAACCATTTTCAGACGACCTTCATGTTTTACCGCTTGAGTACCGGTATCCTGAGCCGTTTAATTGATTTCAGGCTGCGGGACTTTGTGCTGAACGGCGTAAACGGCGGCTTGGACGCGGCTACTGAGGTCAAGTTTTCGCAGCAGGTTTTGAACGTGGACTTTGACGGTGGATTCTGCCAATTCCAAATGACGGGCGATGACTTTGTTGCTGTGTCCGGCGGCGAGGTAGCCTAAGATTTCGAGTTCGCGCGGGGTGAGGGTAGAGAGTGCCTGATCGGTACGCGGTGCGGACGGGGAAATCAGGGATTGGACGAGGCGGGTGGTCATTTCGGGAGAGAAGACGTTGTCGCCGTCCACGGCTTTGCGGATGCTGTCGAGCAGGAAGTCGGCGTTGATGTTTTTCAGCAAAAAGCCGCGCGCGCCGATGCGCATGCATTCGGTCAGGTCGTCGCTGTCTTCGGAAACGGTCAGCATGATGACGGTTTGGTTCGGGTTGACGCCCAAGATTTGTGCCAGTGCTTCGCGGCCGTTCATGACGGGCATGTCAAGGTCGAGTAAGACGACGTCGGGTTTGAGCTGTTCCGCCATTTTGACGCCGGACAAACCGTCGGCGGCTTCTCCGATGACTTCGAAGTCGCTTTGACGGGAGAGCAGGGCTTTGATGCCGCTGCGGAAGAGTGTGTGGTCGTCGATCAGGATAATTTTAATAGTCATGAGAATGTTCTCTTGTGTTTGGGTAGGGTTAGGGTAACGGTTGTACCTTCATCCGGTTTGGAGCTGACTTCTAATTCTGCGTGGATACGTTGGGCGCGTTCGCGCATGATGCCCATGCCGACATGTTCGCCGGAAAGCGTGTCCAGGTGGGCGGGATCGAAACCTACGCCGTCATCGCGGATGATCAGCGTAAAGTCCTGACGGTTGTCAATGCTGACGGTAACGTTGCGTGCCAAGGCGTGTTTGCGGATGTTGGACAGGCTCTCTTGGAGGATGAAGATAATCTGTAACTGCTCATCGTTGTTCAATGCCGCGCCTTCATCCCTCCATTCGGTACTGACGTTGATTTTGGTCTGCCTTTCAAATCGGGTAAGCAGGGCAGAAACGGCTTCAGGGAAGTCTTTGTTACTGATTTTGGTGCGGAAGTTCAGCAGTAGTTCGCGTACGTCTTCATAACATTCCTGCACGCCGTCTTTGATGAAGCGGATATTCTCTTCGGCTTGTTCTTTTTGGTTTGAATAGAATGCGCTTTCCAGCATTTGGACTTGGAGGTTTAGGAAAGTCAATGCTTGTGCGATGCTGTCGTGCAGGCCTTGGGCAATCAGGTTGCGCTCCTGTAAAACGGCAAGCCGGCGGCGTTCTTGCTCGAGGCGGCTGTTGACGATGGAAACGCCTAATTGTCCGCTTAATGTACGCAGCAGTTCGTTGTCGTTGTTATCTAGTTTAAGGTTGTCTGAAAAATACAGGTTTAAAACACCCAGTTCTTCTTCTTGATAGCTGATGGGGAAAACGGCGTGTTTGAGTGCCGTTTTATCCGGGGCAGTATCCGGCTCATCATCCGAATCATCAGGCAGCCCGATGGATGCCACTATGTCCGTGCGTTTGCGTTCGTTATCCCAAAGGCGGATGCTGCCCGCTTCTGCGGAGACGGCAGGCAGGGTGCGCTTGAGAAATTCTTCCGCCGCCTGTTGGGGGGTGAAAGTTTGATGCAAATCGCGGGTAGTTTGATAGAGCAGCGTCAGATCACGGTTTTGTCGCGCCAGGTCTTGAGTTTGACGTGCCACTTGCCCCTCTAAATCGGTATAAAGCGTCTTTAGCCGGCTGCTCATTTGGTTGAAGCCTTTGTTGACTTGGGCAAACTCGCTTATCTGGTCTGTGTCGATCTGAACGCCGAACCTGCCTTGGCTGATGGTCTTTACACCGTCCCTCAGTGTTTCCAAAGGCCGGATAATCCATGCATAGTGCCAGATAATCATCAGTCCCGCCGCCGCAAAAATCATCCCCATCATAATCATTTGAAAGCGGCGCAACCATAGTGTGTTTTTCTCATTGGCGTGTTCCATCGCCTGTAAAAACAGTTCGATATTGGCTGCAAAACGGTAGAGCTTGATTTGGTCGGGGCGTTCGTAACGGCGCAGGACGGGTTGTATGTTGGCTTTCCAGTCTTCAATCAGCGCGGTCTGTATCAGGTCGTAGGCGGGCGGTGTTTCAGAGGGCATCAGCGGGTGTATGGCGTTACTCTGGCTGATGCGGTTGAGGTTTTGTTCGAATTCGCGGATTTGATTGTTGATTTGCGCCTTGGGTGCGCGTTCGCCGACCATGTAGGCAAGGCGGTAAACCTGCGTCCGCAAGTTGCCTGCATCTTCGATAACGGTGGCGGCATTTTGCAGCCTCCAAGAGAGTACCAAAGTCAGAATGACGGACAAAAGGGCGGAGCCGACCCATAATATGGTCAGCAGCTTCAAGCGCGAAGACAGGCTCAGGCGGTCTAAAAAACGGAATGTGAAAGACATAGAAGGTATATGCCGTTGGAAGTTTTCAGTCGGTTACTGTGTAAACATATCATTCATTCGGCTTAGAGGCAATCGGACCGACGAGATGGTCGCCATGAAATAGAGATGACACTGTTTCAATGTAAAATCATGTTATGATAAAATTCAAATTATATGAATTTTATCATAAGCCCGCTCACTCGGATGAAGACTTTCAGACGACATCGGGTAACCAAACCGCTTCACAAAGGATAAATATGAAAATATTTGCGTTGATATCGGCAGGGGGACAGTCAGACGGCGTAGATAAAGGCCTGTTGCTCTGGCAAGGAAAAACGTTGATTGATTGCGTTATCGAAAGGATTAGGCCGCAAGTTGACCATATTGCCATCAGTGCTAACCGTAATTTGGAAAGTTATGCCGTCAGAAGCCCGCACCTGCTGCCGGATGCAAGGCAATGGCGGTATTTGGGCGGATTGGCTGCATTGTGTACCGCTGCCAATGATTTGCAGATTGCCTCTGCCGACTGGCTTTTGGTTGTGCCGTGCGATATGCCTAATTTGCCGGATGATTTGGTAGAAAGGTTTCAGGCAGTTTCTAAAAAAACACCTTTGTGCAATGCCTTTTATATCGAAACACCTGTAACGCCGCATTACAACGTGATGTTCATCCGCCCGCAAATTTTACAAAGTACCGTACCTTATTTGAATTCAGGATTAAGGACGGTGAGGGGGTGGTTGCAGCAACAGCGTGCCCGTGTCTTACAATTTGACCATGATGATTGTTTTATCCGTTACGGAAAATCAAACATTGCCTGAGCCGAAAAATTAAATATATTCAAACTACTGGCATTTATTTGTTGCGAAATGAATGTCATTACACAAAAGGTCGTCTGAAAATTTCAGACGACCTTTTGTGATTGAAGGAGGCTTGGGGTTGCAATATCAGCCGTTAGCCTTGCTTCTGCCTTTGCGCTTGGTTGGCGCGGTATCCGGATTTTTCACCTTGATTTTCACGCTTTTGCTTGGCTTCTTGTCTTTGCGTTTGGCTTTTTCCGTTGCCGTTTTGGCTTTGGCGGTTTTCTTTTTGCCGTTTTCAGACGACGTTGCTGCGCTGGCCGGTTGGACTTTGCTGCGGCGTTTGGCGGTGGGTTTTTCCTGTTTTACAGGCGTTTTCATCGCGTCTTCGATTTCTTTCGCCGTCAGTTTGCGCTTGGTTTTCGAGCCGGGTTGGGCGGTGTTTTTGGTGCGGCGTTTCTTGCCGCTGCTTCCGCCGCTAATCAAGGTCAGGTCGATTTTGCTAGTGTCCAAATCGGCGCGCGCCACTCGGACGCTGACTTTGTCGCCCATGTTGAAACGGATGCCGCTGCGTTCGCCTTCTATCGCCATGATTTCGGGACGGAAGTTGAAATAGTCTTCGCCCAAATCGCTGATGTGTACCAAGCCGTCGATGTGGATGCCGTCCAAGGTAACGAAGAGGCCGAAGTTGGTCATGCCGGAGATTTTGCCTTCGAATATTTCGCCGACTTTATCGCGCATGTAATAGGTTTTCAGCCAGTTTTCCACGTCGCGGCTGGCATCGTCGGCGCGGCGTTCGCAGAACGAGGTGTGTACGCCCAAAGCCTGCCAGCTTTTGCTTGGCGTGTAGGTTTGCTGGTTCAACACGGCTTTGATGGCGCGGTGTACGGTCAGGTCGGGATAGCGGCGGATGGGGGAGGTGAAGTGGGCGTATGCCTCGTAGGCAAGGCCGAAGTGTCCGTCGCAATGCGGTTCGTAAACTGCCTGCTGCATGGAGCGCAACATCATGACTTGCAGCAATTCGGCATCGGGTCTGCCTTTGAATTGTTCGGCAAGCGCGGCATAGTCTTTCGGCGTCGGATTGTCGCCGCCGTCCAGTTGCAAACCCAATAAGCCGAGCTGCTCGCGCAGGGTGGCGAGTTTTTCGGGTGTCGGGCCTAAGTGGTTGCGGAAGAGGGCGGTGTGCTTGTTTTTTATCAGGAACTCTGCCGCGCAGACGTTCGCCGCCAACATACATTCTTCAATCAGCTTATGGGCGTCGTTGCGGACAACGGGCACGATTTTTTCGATTTTGCCGTTGTCGTCGAAAAGCATTTGGGTTTCGACGCTTTCAAACTCCACCGCGCCACGTTCGAAGCGTTTTTTCTGAAGGATTTTGAAGAGTTTGTAGAGAGTGTCGATTTGGGCTTTGTGCGGGTGGTCTAGGTCGTCTGAAATCCAATCCCAGACTTGGTTGTAAGTCAGGCGGGCATGGGAACGCATAACCGCAGGGTAGAAGCGGTATTCTTTAATATTGCCCGCGTAAGTGATTACCATGTCGCACACCATGCACAAACGCTCGACATCGGGATTGAGCGAGCAGATGCCGTTGGACAGGTTTTCCGGCAGCATGGGAATCACGCGGCGCGGGAAGTAAACGCTGGTGCTGCGTTCCTGCGCGTCCGTGTCGATAGCGTCATCGGGGCGGACATAATGGCTGACATCGGCAATCGCCACGACCAAACGGTAATTGCGCCCGATTTTTTCGGCAAACACGGCATCGTCGAAATCGCGCGCCGTTTCGCCGTCTATGGTTACCAAAGGTAAATCGCGCAAATCGACGCGGCCTTTCAAATCGCTTTTGCGAACATGGTCGGGGATTTTTTTCGCGGCTTTGGTACACGCCTCGCTGAATTGGTGCGGCAAATGGTGTTTGCGCACGGCAATTTCGATTTCCATACCGCTGTCGGCATAATCGCCCAATACTTCGATGATTTTCGCCACGGCAGGGCGGTTTTGCTCGGGATAAGTCTCGATTTCGCCGACGATGACCTGACCGGATTCGGGTTTGAAATGCGCGACGCTGTCAGGTTCCAAGACGATGCTTTGGTTCAGGCGTTTGTCTTCCGCTTCCAAAATCGCTACGCCGCGATCCATATAGAAACGTCCGACTACTTTGCTTTGCGCGCGTTCGACAATATCTAAAACCGTTCCTTCACGGCGGCCTTTGCGGTCGATGCCGGCAGGGCGGACGGTCACGATGTCGCCGTGCATGATGCCGCGCATTTGGCGTTCATATAAGACAAAATCGCCGTCTTTGGTGGGCGTGAGCGGTACGGCGAAGCCGAAGCCGTCTTTGTGCGCCTCGACACGGCATTTGACCAAATCCAATTTGTCCGCCGCGCAAACCGCACCGCGACGGTTGATTAAAACCTGACCGTCCCGCGCCATCGCTTTCAGACGACGTTCGAAAAATTCGTACTCTTCTTCCGTAATCGACAATTCGCGTGCCAAGACTTCGATTTTGGACGGCACGCCTTTTTGTTCCAATAATTCAATGATCCACTCCCTGCTTGGCAGCGGATGTTCGTAACGTTGTTTCTCCCGTTTCAAAAACGGGTCTTTTTCTCGTAAATTTAAAGATTTAATATTTTTGTTCATTTTATTGGTTGACATTCTTTTTCTAAAATATATAATGACCGCTTCTTTGCGAAATAGTCAATCACTGTAACGCAAAACAGGAAATAAAGCAAAGCCCAGGTGGCGGAATTGGTAGACGCGCTA